>JASHYA010000216.1 GCA_030043315.1 Acidimicrobiales bacterium | reverse complement strand
CGCCAGGGTGCGGTCGGCGCCAAACAGATGGACCGAGCTGGACGCCGTTGTCGAAGTCCTGTAGCGAAATCGCGCCACGCGCTGGTGCGTGCGGCTCTGCGCTTGGTCGGTCGATGCGGCACCAAGCGGAAGAGGAGGACGGAGGCAAGGGCCCCGCTCGCCGGCGATGCAGCGAGACCGATCAGATCTCGGGCCGGGAGTATGGCCTTGCCAGAGTTGTGGTGTGCCGACACCAGCTGACCACTGGGGATCTCGAAGCTCTCACCGTCGACGCTGCGAGCCCCACCGAAGCGTTTCGTCAGATTGTCGACCGCGACCGCGCTCACCGCCCAGGTCCCGGTCTCGATCGTCGTCATCTGCACGGCTCCGCATGGCGCCCGATCGCGCCGGCTGGTTCCCAGACGGCGAATGCGCCACCGATCACAAGGAAGATCTTTTCCGACAACTGCGTTCCCAGGGCGGGGAGCACTGTGCCGATGACGATGAGGCGAGCGGCCGATACCGAGGAGGAATCGTGAGCAGGACCGGCCTAACCTGCGGGCGGATGACCAATACCGCTGGGAGGCCCCGACACGCCCGAGGCGCCCAGCGTGATCTCTCGCGTCGAATGAAGTACGACACCGTCAGGCGACGGACACGCACGCGCTCTGAAGTGTTCGATCGAGTCGTTCGGGGCTGATCGGCTTCTGCTCGGAACGGATTTCCCCTACGCGGCAGGTCCTTCGTGCGGATGGTCGAGTAGATCAACGACCCGCTCATCCACGCGAACGCGTCGCGGGAATCCTGGAGGAAAATGTGGCTGCACTGCTCGGGATCAGATAGCGCCGTGCGGCGTCTGCAGCAGAGTCAAGCAAGACCAAGGCGGGCGGCGCTGACGTCGAGTCCGCCAGCGCCCTGTGCGATCAGTCCGCGCCAACGTTCTGCGATAGTTCCTGCAACGGGTGCGTGAGGACCGGCAGCCTCCTCGACCAGGGTCAGATCCTTCAGGGCAAGCCCCAGGGAGAAATCGGCAGTGTCGTCTCGGGAAAGCATCTTCTCGAGCTTGCTCGCCGCGTAAGCAGACACCAAGGGACTTCCTGTGACCGCACTCTTGAGCACCTCGTCCTCGAGCTTCCAGTGCTCGGCCAATGCCGTCGCCTCGGCGGCCGCTTCGATTTCGAAGGCGAGCCACGTGTTCAAGACGAGCTTCATTCGAGATCCCGTCCCGGCGTCCCCGAGCCACAAGGTGCGATGTCCGATTGCGGCGAACACCGGGTCGACGATCGACTTAGCGTCGACGGGACCCGAAGCGAGGATGACAAGCTGACCCGATTCCGCCGGTAACCGGCTTCCTGAGACGGGCGCATCGACGAAAAGGACGTTGGGGCGTCGAGTGGACACTGCCTCGGCGAGTTGGCGCGTCCCTTCGATCCCGATGGTTCCCATCTGCGCCCATACTTGGCCGGGATCCATTGCGTCAAGCACGCCCTCACCGATCATCACCTCGATGGCCACATCTGCCGTGGGAAGCCACGTCAGCACGACCTTTGAACCTCGGACTGCTTCGCGTGGGTCGGACATCGTCTCTGCCCCGAACGTGTCGAGCGCTCGGAGCGCCTCTCCGCTCTGATCCGACGCGCGAACGTCGAACCCACATCCAAGAAGTCTGCGGGCCACGGCAGAGCCCATGGTCCCGGCACCGAGGATCGTGACCTGGGGCAGGGATTCCGTTGCGTGTTGGTTCGTGTTCATTGTCTACTCCTTTCGGACATTCAGTCTTCCAACCTTGCGTTTTCCGAAACTGTGTCGTTCAGGTTCATGCCATGCCCTCTGGGGAGGGGCTGGCGACAGGAACGGCGCCGGCCATGATCTGCTCAATGCGTGCCAGGGTCGCGGAGTCCAGATCGACGTCAGCGGCTCCGATTCACGCGGGGCTGCTGCCGGGGGGACGGCGACCCCTGTTGGGCTTCTTCGTGACCTCCGATCGACTCTGTGCCACGGTCGCTCGGGAAGAGCAAATGAGCCTCAGAGCCCGGGACCGCTCTGCATCAGCCCCCCGTCGGCGAAGATCGTGGTTGCGGTGAGGTAGGTCGCGCCGGAGCCCGCGAGAAAGGCGACAACGCTGGCGATCTCGGCCGGCTGGGCCAACCGGCCGAGCGGGATGGCGGCATCGAGCCGACGAAGGGCGTCGGGATCGGCCTCGGTCTGAGCGTTGATCGGGGTGTCGATGGCCCCGGGGCCCACGCCGACCACGAGGATGCCGTGGGGCGCGAGCTCGACGCCCGCCGTCCGGGTGAGCATGCGCATTCCCCCTTTCGACAAGCAGTAGGGGGTGTTGCCTGGCATGGGCCAGTCTTCATGGACAGACGTGATGTTGATGATGCGGCCACCACCACCCTGGGAGATCATCTGCTTGGCGGCGAGTTGCGTCCCGAAGAACGCGCTCTTCAAGTTGATTTCCAGTACCCGGTCGTACTGGTCCTCCGTGGTGTCGAGGATCGAGGTGCGGGTCTCGATGCCGGCGTTGTTGACCATGATGTCTAGACGTTGGAATGACGACACGGCCGTGGCGACCAGGCGTTGGAGGTCCCCCACCTGGCTGACGTCGGCTTCGACCCCGATCGCCTGATCGCCGAGCGCGGCCACTCTGCTCTCCAGCTGCTCGGTAGCGTCGGGGTTGGCGACGTAATCGATGACGACGTTGGCACCTTCGGAGGCCAGCGCAAGAACGCACGACTTTCCGATGCCGGTGTTTCCGCCGGTGACCACGGCAACTCTTCCCTTCAGATCCATTATGGCCTCCTCGCTCTGGTCGGACGGTAGCCCCATCGGGTGCACACAGTCACCCGTCCCGGGGTGAAACACGACTCCTTGCCGATTCGCTGGAAGGCCCATCTTGGTCGTTGATGCGCGCCTGGACTTGATGACCACTTGACCCTGACGCTTCCCGTTGTGAGCTCACCCATCAGACCTCGGAGGGACGGGCATCACCCCCACCTGTGCCCGTCCCCTTCCTGAGATCCGCGGAGGACACATCAGATGCGCGGGACTGTCCCCGCGGTGTCTCCTCCACCCCGGGCTCGACATCGGCATGGGCGCTCCGACCTTCCGAACCAGAGCCGACAATCGTGCCTGGCGCCGTCGGGTAATCGCCGCAACCTACGCCGCCATTCGCATCCGTGCCGGCATCGAGGTCGGTTCCATCCTCCGCGATCTGGCGGGTCTGCCGCAGTCCCACCGCCGGGAACAGGATCACCGAGAGAATGCCTGCCGTCACGAGCGCGGCGGCGTTCACAGCCCGCATCCGCCCTTCGTCGACGCCTATCGAGGTGATCACCACGATCAGGGGAAGCCCGGTGCTCGAGAACAACACCATGGGAAGACGTTGCCCCACGGATAGGGCGCGCCGGTAGTAGAGGCCAACAGGCAATCCCCGCACGACCAAGAAGAGACACAAGAAGAGCAGGACCCGCAACCACGTGCTGCCGTCCCTGAGTAGGTGGAGATCGAAGTTGATGCCGCTCACGATGAAGAAGATCGGGATCAAAAAGCCGAACCCGATCGCCTGGAGTTTCTGCTCGATCTGCTGGCTATCGACCCCTGCGCTGAGTTCCCGCACCACGATGCCCGCGGCGAACGCCCCCAGAAGTACGTCGAGACCCAGCTTGAACGCCAGTGCCACGAGGGAGAGGACGAGAAGTATCGCCACCCGTACCGGGAGCTGTGCGCTCGAGGAGAGGTGCCGGTGCAGCAAGGCCACCAATCTTGGAGGCCGCTCGTTGGACGCGAGGACGGCGGTTACGGTCGCGATTGCGACGAATCCCAACAACAGCAGGATGACGAGAAGCGGATCTTTCTTGGAAAACAGCACGGAAACTGCGACGACAGGACCGAACTCACCGGCCGTCCCGATCCCGAGAAGGTACGCTCCGAAGCGGGTTTCGAGCATGCCGGCGTCGCTCACCACGGGGAGCAACGTCCCCAGCGCGGTGGTGGTGAGGGCGAGTCCCACCACAAGGGTGTCGATCGCGAGGTGCGATCGCACCAAGACGAAGGCACAGCCCAGTGCCACCGCCAGCGAAGTGAGCCAGCCGACCACCCCCAGCGTGAGCGGACGCCCCCTTACCCGATGCCAGTCGAGCTCGTAGCCGGCCATGAACATGAGGAAGCCCAAGCCCAAGTCGGAGAGGGCGGTGATCACGTCGTTGAGATGGGCGATGTTAAGCGCGTATCGACCGAGGGCGATGCCGAGCAGCAGCTCGATCACCACCGTCGGGATGCGCAGACCTCGCGACTGCTCGGCGAGGATCGGTGCAAGCACTGCTGCCACCGCGATGAGCACGAGCGTCGGAAGGGCCTGCTCCACTATCACGGGTCAGGTTCTCCTTCGCTTGGCCGGCCGTCGCCCTCTTCTGATTCTGCGCTGCAAGAGTCCCGGTGGCGTCATCCGGACGCACCTTTTGCCGGAAACTGTACCTGCGTATTGAGCTTCGGCCTCAAACCCCGGCCTTCACTACCTCGCCTTAGCGCGTGACCGGGGGGGGGACTGGTCGACATCCTCCCCCTGTCCTTTAGCCCGGTTCAGGCTCGCGCCGGCAGCAACCGCGTGGTGAGCGGCAATGCGCGTGCAACGGGGTGAGGGCGCGGCGGTTCAGCCACTTTGCATCTCGGGTCATGACGATCTCAATGGTGGGCCCGTTTCTACGCGACGCATGAGCCGGATCGGTTGAAGGACGCGGCAGAACGCCGATACTGAGAACAAGGGCGACATACCGGGTGCGCGACGCGTCGGAGCTCCACCATCAACGTTCGGCAGACCACTCGGAGGGAGTTGTCGGGGGGCATAGGTTACCGGGCGAACATCAGGTGGCGGTGCCCCGACTTCCCCCTCCGCCGGTTGACTCGGGTCGGATCAAGTCTTGCGCCCCTCTGGCCGTTCCGCATCTGACCACGTCGCACGCGTGACCTCCGCGACGTAAACGTCCGCGGCGCTGTGAGGCAGCACGCCCACCGTTCGTCGCCAGATCAGCTCATCGTCAACCCACCGTCGACGGTGATCGCCTGGCCCGTCATGTAGGACGACTCATCCGACAGCAGGTAGACGAGGATGGGAGCGATCTCGCTGGGGGTCGCCTGCCGAGCAAGCGGCACGGTTCGACGCACCAGCTCAGCGTGGGCCTCCCTGCCGCCCATGGCGCTGATCGCCGGATTGTTGAAGGCGGTGTCGGTCCAGCCGGGGCAAACGGAATTGGCTCGCACGTTGTCCTTGGCGAATTCCGTCGCGAGCGAGCGGGTGAGCGACATCACGGCAGCCTTCGTGGCGCCGTAGACGCCAGCGCCGATCTTGCCGGCGACCGAGGCCATGTTGACGATCGAGCCCTTGCCCGAGGCGCGAAGTGCAGGCATGGCGTGCTTGGCGCCCAGGAACTGGCCTCGCACGTTGACGGCGAAGGATCGGTCCCAGTCCTCGACTGAGAGCGTCTCGAGGCTGTCAACGATCTGCACGGCGGCGAGCTGGCACAACCCGTCCAGTCCGCCGAGCTCGGTGACCGCGTGGGCGACCATCGTCCGCACCGAGCTCTCGTCGCTCACGTCGGTCTCGACGAAACCGGCGCCGAGCTCGGTCGCCGTCGCCTTGCCCTTGGCGACGTCGATGTCCGCGATGACAACCCGGGCCCCCTCGTCGACGAACAAGGCGACGCACGCCTTGCCAATGTTGTCGACGGCGCCAGTGATCAAGATCCGCTTGCCGCTCAGCCGATTGCCCATCGCCAACCCCCTGGTCTCGCCGTCCTCGCCGTGCTGTCGCCACATATGGCACCAATCGGCCGCTGTGGTGCGGGCCGCTCGGCTCTTGAGGCCGAGGCTTCTCAGCGCAGGATCGGTGTACCGCGCGCCCTCGTTATCTACCGGCGCGGGCCGGGTCAGATCCTACTGCGGAATCAGCGCCTGTTGAGTCGTGTTCATGTACGTCACGATGTTGCGGGCGAAGATCTCGGCGATCTCCGAGTTGGTTGCCACCGTCGATCCCGCATATTGGGCGTTCAAGAACCCCTGCAGCACCGACGGGTCGCCGATCGGGAAGGTGTCGATCAGGCTCATCTGCTTGTACACCAAGACGTCGGCGAAGGACTCCGCGTTGACGTTCTCGGCCGGCCACTGGAGGGTGCCCTGGGCGATCACGTACCCCTGGACCTGGTTCGCGCCTGTCTTCGAGTTGTGCTGGGTGGCCGCGACGGTGAACCCGGTGTAAGGGTTCCCGCCACCCGACGAGGTGACGAACGGCGCGGTCCCCTCGAAGGTCTGGACTGCGGTCAGGTTCGAGCTCTGGCCGGAGACGAGGTAGTACCGCCATTCGTCGCCCGGGTGCGCGAGGAGGTCGTAATCACCGACCAGGGGCTGCGACGACGGGTCGTAGGTGGAGGGCGGCTCGATGTAGTAAAGGATCGTCCCATCGGCCGACGGGACGTAGTCGTCTTGGAGCGAGACGTAGGACTCACCGTTGTAGAACGAGATCGGGTTGCCGTTGAGGTCCTGGAAGACCGTGATCCCGGGGTCGGTCGCGATGTTGACGACGAATCCGTTCGGATCGAGGTAGCTCGTGTAGAGGACCCCGCCCTGGGGGTCCTGGACCTCGCCGAGGACGGTCGAGCCCTCGAGAACCGTACGCGACATGGGCAACGTGTTCTGTCCGAGCGCGGAGGTGATGAGGGCAGTGAGGACCTTGTCGTTGTTCGAGTCACCCCACGAGACGATCGTCGCCGCGGTCTTCAGCAAGTCGAACGGGATGACGTTGTTCGGAGGGAGCGGCCGACCCACGTTCGGTCCGGAGGTCTGGGTCGAGTTCGCGCTCTGTCCCGTCTGGGTCGGAGCGACGAGGACGACGTTCGCCTCGATGTCGTTGAGGGGGTTGCTTGCGGACGCCGATCCGACCTCGCTGAAGAGGAACTGCGACACCGGCTCGAGTACTGGGACGGCCATGAGAGGGTTGATCTCCGGCGTCGAGGTCGCCCCTGACGACAGCGGAGGAAGGAACCGCTCGGAGTCGGTCACCCGGTAGAAGGCGCGCCACGGGACCGATGCCGAGGACCTCGCCGACGCGATCGCGGCGGCATCTGGGTCGGAGCTGTTCGTGAGCCACGTCCGGTCGACGACGGTGTTCCAGAAGTCTGTCGCGTTCTGCAGGGAC
>JASHYA010000215.1 GCA_030043315.1 Acidimicrobiales bacterium | reverse complement strand
CGGGGGAGACGCTCGTCATCCCGGCCATCGACGAGCGGGCCGCCATCGTCCCAGAGGGCATCGACACGACGCCGGGGGACCAGGGGAACCTGGCCGTGCCCCTGGCCGCCCAAGAGGTCGGGTGGTGGGACGGGGGGCCCGCCCCCGGCACGGCAGGGGTGGCCGTCGTCGACGGCCACCGGGTCGACAACTGGGCCTTTTGGGACCTGCCTGACCTCGTGCCCGGCGACGCCATCGAGGTGGTCGCCGCCAACGGCACGACCACCCACTGGGCCGTGACCGGCGTCGAGCAGGTGCTGAAAAAGGACCTTCCCTCCTCGATCTGGACGACCGGTGGCCCCCCGAGGCTGGCCCTGGTCACCTGCGGGGGGACATTCGACTACACAACCGGCCACTACTACGACAACGTGATCGTCTGGGCCGCGCCGGAAAGGGCCTAGCGGGAGACGCCTTGCGCCGACAGCGGACCACTCGTCACACGGCCGCGTGCGCCCACCACCGGCCCCCCTCCCGCTCGACCTGGACCTGGACGCCGTAGCACTTCGACAGGAGCGGCCCGGTCAGCACCTCCTCCAACCGGCCGGCAACGAGTAGGCGACCTTCCGCGAGCAGGGCAGCGTGGGTGAAGCCCGGAGGCACCTCTTCGAGGTGATGGGTCACGAGCACCATCGCCGGCACCTCGGGATCGGAAGCCAACGAACCCACCTGCGTGACCAGCCGTTCTCGCGCCCCGAGATCGAGACCGGCCGCCGGTTCGTCGAGCAAGAGCAGCTCGGCCGGACCCATGAGCGCCCGCGCGATCAGCACCTGTTGCCGCTCACCTTCCGAGAGCACGCCGAACGGCAGATCCGGCGGCGGGAGCGAGTCGGGACCCATGACGCGACGCAACATCCGATCGGCCGCGTCCCAATGCTCTTTCGTATACCGGCGCCGGACCGGGAAGAGGGCACCGTCATGTCCGGTGACGACCACCTCCCACGCGGTGAGGGTGGGAGGCAGGGCGCGGAGTGTGGCGCCGCTCACCAGGGCCACCTTGGCGCGCAGCGTCCGCAGGTCGCATCGCCCGAAGCGCCCACCGACGACCGATGCCGTTCCGCGGCTGGGCATGAGCCTGGCTCCGGCGACCTGAAGGAGCGTCGTCTTCCCCGCGCCATTGGGACCGAGCACGACCCAGCGGTCCCTCGGGCCGACCTCCCAGTCGACCGCGCGGAGGATGGACCGTCCGTCACGCACGACGCAAACGCCGGAAAGGGTGATTGCCGGGATGGCGGCTCGTGCGGCTCCGGGCACGGAGAAGGTCAGCTGGCCTCGATCAATCGTCGGCGCGGCTCACCACCGGACGTTCAGCCAGCCCGTAGACCTCGCGCACCATCGGGTCGTCGTTCGTGCCGAGATAGCGCCAGTCCTCACCCTCCGCGAGGATCTTCTCGGCAGCCCGGATGCTCGTGAAGTCCCCCGCCTCGGCGAGGACGGGCGGCTCCCTTCCTTCCTGCAGACCCTTGGCGGCAGCGATGACCATCTGGTGGAAGCGAGCCACCGCGAGGTCGCCACTTCCGAGGTGCTCCTTGGTGCGGTCGTAGAGCTTGCCGGGGCTCTCCGTCGCCATGTAATCGTGGCTTCGAAAGTGGCGGATCCCCGTGAAAGAGACGCCCTTTTGGGCCGACCGGTCGATCCCGTAGTCGTTGTCGAGCGTGTACTGGCGAGGGACGATGCCCTGCGCCGCGTTCATCTCGTAGGGGTAGCCGGGCAAGGTGAAGAACGCCGGGCCTCCGGGCTCGATGGGCTCGAAACGCGGCGGGACGGAACTGAACCGGTACCGCCACACGCTGTAGTCGTCGCAGGGCGCGTGGAAGATCACCCGCGAGCTGAAGGGAACGGCCGCGATCATGTTGGCCAGCGGGAAGATGTAGGTCGTGATACGGGCGTGCCGGTGGCCCTTCGGGGTCAGGCGGATGCCGGCGTAGCGGAACCCGTACCACTCCTCGTTGATCTCGATGAGCGCTCTCGGGTCGTCGTGCCAGATCCGCATCGAGTAGTAGCTCGATGGGTAACCGGGACGGTCGGTCCCGTCGTCTTCGATCCTGCCTGCGGCGTCGAAGATGTGGAGGTTCGAGATGTGGGTCGTATCGAGGTCGCCGTCGAAGCTCTGCACCCAGTTGCAGTCGGCGAACTCCTTGTTCGCCACCCAGTCCTCTTTCGCCAGGCTTTCGGTCCCGAAATCCCGGAACAGGGTCATCGTCTCTTTCGGGCCCATGTAGGTCCAGACGATCCCGCCGGACTCGTGCGTCGGGTAGGCGTCGATGGTGATCCGGTCGGCGAAGCTCCGTCGCTCGGAGCGCTGGTCGACACATTGGCCGGACCTGTCGTACTTCCACCCGTGGTAGACGCAGCGCAGTCCGCACTCCTCGTTGCGCCCAAAGAACAGGGATGCCCCCCGATGCGGGCACTCCTCCTGGACGAGCCCGACCTCACCCGAGGTATCCCGGAAGGCCACGAGCGACTCGCCGAGCAACTTCACCCTCACCGGGGGACCGTCGGGCTCGGAGATCTCCGAACTCAGGCAGGCCGGAAGCCAGTACCGCCGCAGCAGCTCGCCGCCCGGCGTCCCCCTTCCGACCCCGGTCAGGATCTCGTTGTCCTCTTTCGTGAGCATCCTGGCCTCCTCTCATCGTGATACCGCCGCAGGAACCCGGTCGTCCGACCCTCCCTGCGGACGAGGCAGCCCTTCTGCCGTCGAGAACACGCGGCCAGCGCCCAGGTCGGCGGCTCGCCCGCCAGCAGCAGACCACCGTCTTTCGTCTGTCTGCCATCGAACCTACCGAAGCGGCGTGAACCGGCACAAGCAGCCTCTGCGACTCGGCTCCGGGCATGACTCCCCCACGCGCTGAGCTCGCGCGCAAGTGGGATTCCACACCGGACCGGCGTCCCCCGCGCCGAACGTGGGAGACGCCGGCGGGGCGCCCTCCAAAGGTGCGTGTGCGAGGCTGGACGAGTGCTTAGAGCAGGCGACATCGGGGTCATTCCCGGGGCCGACGCCGGGCCGGCACGTTGACCGTGAGCGAGCACGCCGTGCTGGAGGAGGACGTGACCGGCGTGGAGGGGACGAGACCGCTCCTCGTTCGTCAGGTGCGCCTCGAGGCCGAGGGCGTCGTCTCGCTCGAGCTCGTCGACCCGAAGCGCGCGCCGCTGCCCTCCTGGGAGCCGGGAGCCCATCTCGACGTCGTGCTCCCGTCGGGCCTCGTGCGCCCGTTCTCGTTGTGTGGTCACCCGGACGACCGGACGAGCTACCGAGTCGCCGTGCTGCTCGAGGAGACCTCACGGGGCGGCTCGAAAGAGGTGCACGAGACCGGGCTCGTCGGACGCCTCCTCACCATCCGTGGACCACGGAACCAGTTCCGCCTGGTCGAGGCGGAGCATTACCTGTTCCTGGCCGGCGGGATCGGGATCACGCCGATCCTGCCGATGATCAGCGCGGTGACCGGCCGGGGGCGCCCTTGGGAGCTCGTCTACGTCGGGCGGCGGCGTGCCACCATGGCGTTCCTCGACACCCTCGCCACCGCCACCGGTGGGCGGGCCACGATCGTGGCGCGGGACGAGTCCGACAGGCCCGACCTCGAGGCGATCCTCTCGTCGTGCTCAGCGGGTACTTCCGTCTACTGCTGCGGGCCGACGGCGATGCTGGCGGCGGTCGAGGACTGCTGCGGCCGCCTCCTCGGGCCCGGCGCGCTCCACCTCGAGCGCTTCACTGCCCCGCCCGACGGGCCCGACAAGGTGGACGGGGACGACCAGGCCTTCGAAGTCGAGCTCGCCCGGACCGGTGTCGTCCTGCAGGTCCCCGCCGACCGCACGCTCCTGCGCGTCGTCCTCGACGCGGTCCCCTCGCACCTGTACTCGTGCGAGGAGGGTTACTGCGGCACCTGCGAGGCCCACGTCCTCGCAGGTGAGCCAGACCACCGCGACACCGTGCTCACCGACGAGGAGCGCGCGGGACACAAGATGTGCATCTGCGTCGGCCGCTCCCGTTCCCCCCGCCTCGTCCTCGACCTGTGACAGGCGCACGCGGCGGGTGGCCCCGCACTTCGGCGTTGTCCACCTCCATCCCACTCGCTCCTTCACCGGAGCGACGTCGAAAGGACGATTGATGACCGTTACCGAGACGACGGACGGCTCCAACGAGGCACGACTGGAGGAAGCACGTCGTTGCCTGAGTGACGCGCCCATCTTCGACGGTCACAACGATCTGCCGTGGGCACTCCGAAACCTCGCCGGTCCCGCTGGAGAGCCCGACCCTGGAACGTCGCTCAGTGGTCGTACGCACACCGACATCGCGCGACTCGGACAGGGAGGGGTTGGAGCACAGTTCTGGTCGGTGTACGTGCCGTCCAGCCTCCCGGAGGAAGAAGCGTTCGTCATGACCGTTCGGCAGATCCTCCTCGTGTACCGAATGGTCGAACGCAACGGAGCTCATCTCGCCTTGGCGACGACGTCGGAAGAGTGCATCGCGGCGCGCCGAGAGGGTCGCATCGCGTCGTTCATGGGAGCCGAAGGTGGCCACTGCATCGCGTCCTCACTCGAGGCCTTGAGAGCCCTCCACCGCCTCGGGGTCCGCTATATGACGTTGACGCACAACGATGGAACGGCCTGGGCAGACTCCGCGACCGACGAACCCCGCGTCGGCGGGCTCACGCAGTTCGGACGAGAGGTGGTCGCCGAGATGAACAGGATCGGCATGATCGTCGACCTGTCGCACACCTCGGAGCAGACCATGGTGGCGGCGTTGGAGACGAGCTCGCGTCCGGTCTTGTTCACGCATTCGTGTGCCAAGGCGCTTGTCGATCATCCACGCAACGTTCCTGATGCCGTCCTCCAGCGCATGGCGGACGGCGGAGGCGTCTGCCAAGTCGCCTTCGTTCCTCACTTCGTTTCGGCTCGGTGCAAGGCCTGGAACGACGACCTCACGCAGGAGATGATCGACAAGGGGTTGGACCCCGATGATCACGGGGCTCGAAAGCGGCTGATGGAGAGGTTCGCCACCGATCACCCACGCCCCGACGCGACCGCCGCGGACGTCGCCGATCACATCGACCACGTGCGCGAGGTCGCGGGAGTCGAGCATGTGGGCATCGGCGCGGACTTCGACGGGTTCGACCTCCCCCCACGCGACCTCGAGGACGTGGCAGGGTATCCGCGACTCATCGGGGAGCTCCTCGCTCGCGGCTGGCGACGAGCAGAGATCGAGAAGCTGACGTGGGACAACGTCTTGCGGGTCGTGCACGAGAGCTGCAGCTAGAGCTTCGGTGCGGTGGGACGTGCAACGTGCGGGGTGCGGCGTGCGGCGCTCGTAGCCGCCTCAAGACACCAGCCAGTAGCCCCGCCCTTCGGGGGTCGCCGCCATGCCGACGACCGGTGCGTCCAGCGTCTGGTTCTGTTTCGAGCCGTAGAAGCCGGCCTCGCCGAAGGAGAACACCCTCCCGTCCGCGCCGACGAGCCAGTAGCCCCTCCCGTCGGGGGTCGCCGCCATGCCCACGACGGGCTGCTGGAGGACGACGTGCTCTCCGGGGATGGAGCCCTGGAAGGATGCGTCGCCGAAGGAGAACACCGCGCCGTCTGCGGCTACGAACCAGTAGCCGCAGCCGCTCGGGGTCGCCGCCATGCCGACGACCGGCTGTTCGGGAACGACGAGTCCCGAATGGAGCGAGCCGAAGAAGTCGGCATCGCCGAAGGAGAACAGCCCGCCATCAGCGGCCACGAGCCAGTAGCCGAGGCCTGAGGGGGTCGCCGCCATGCCGACGACCGGCTGCGCAGGGACGACGTGCTGGGTATGGAGCGAGCCGTAGAAGGTGGCCTCGCCGAGGAAGTACACCGCGCCGTCTGCGGCCACGAGCCAGTAGCCGCGTCCGTCGGGGGTCGCGGCCATGCCGACGATCGGCTGTGTGGGCACGACGTGCCCGGAGAGGAGCGAGCCGCAGAAAGTGGCGTCCCCGAAGGGGAACACTCTGCCATCGCCGCACACCAGCCAGTACCCGCGTCCGTCTGGGGTCGCCGCCATGCCCACGACCGGCGCCGCGGGTACCACGTGACTGGAGAGGAGCGAGCCGAAGAATTTGGCATTCCCGAAGGGGAACACCCCTCCGTCGCGCGCAATCCGGAGGAGACCGTTCCTGGCCCTTCTCGCGACACGCTCCACCCGGGGCATCGACTGCCGCAGCCTTGAACCTCTCGACATCGAATCATTCATTCGGCCGGTACTTCCGATCGGTGCTCTCGAATACGAACCGTTGGCCTACGACACCCAGGCATGCTCCGAGCGGCTGCCAACGCGCCCACTGGCCGACGCACAGAGGGCAAGTTACCGCGCGGCGTCACCGGTCGCAGTCTCCCACCTGTCGTGATTCCTCAAGGACCTCGAGCGCCACAAGACCGTAGCGGTGAGACGACGTGGACCTATCCCCACCGGTCGCACCTGCTCCGGACGGGTACCGGCTACAACCCCGCAGCAGCTACCAGCTCGTCCAGCATGGCGCCCATGGCGCCGATGCCGATCGACAGATGACCCTCACCCTCCACCAAGTGCACCGAGGCGCCGGGCACGCGGGTAGAGAGCCATCGGCCGTGCGCATAGGGCACCATGAGATCCTCCGAGCCCTGCCAGATCGCCGTCGCGACGCCGACCTCGCCGAGGTCGAAGCCCCAAGGTGCTACGAATGCCAGGTCGTCATCTAGCCACCCGTCGACCCCGTCGCGGAGTCCCTCGTGGAAGCTCGCTGCGAGGTCCTGGGCGAACTCCTCGGTGAGGACTGCCCGGTCGACCTCGGGCAGGAGGCTCTCCAACGAGGCCGCGATGTTCTCGGCCGAGATGTCTTTCAGCTGCTCACGCTCCGCATCGAGAAATTCGCGTAGGGCGGCTGGTCCCTCATCGGCGGCACCGAACTCGTCGATGTTCCCCTGGCCCATGCCCGCCATCCAGTCGAGACCCTCACCGTCCGACGGTGCGACGCCAGCGATCACGAGCGCCGCAGCCACGCCGGGAAGGCGTGCCGCGCACGCGAGCGCGTGCGGTCCACCACCTGACCATCCCGCCACCAGGCAGCGATCGGCGCCCAGTGCCTGCAGGACCGCTTCGCTGTCTTGGACCACGTCGAGCACCTGTCGCCCCTCGCGGCGGGTGGAGCGACCGTAGCCAGGACGCGATATGGCGACGAGACGCAGTTGTCGCTCTTGTGCGGCGCGCTCCAACGCTCGGATGGGGGTGCCAGCTCCCGGCGTGCCGTGGTGGAAGAGGAGAGGGAACCCGCCTTCGGGTCCGCTCACGTGCACGTCGAGCCGGCGGCCGTCGGCCAGCTCCACAAGTTCAGGGTCGGTGTTCACCGCGCCATCTTGCCAGTCCCCAAGGCGCAACGGGCGTGAGCCGGCACCTCGTCGATGCCGCACGGGGTTGGCGCACCACGTCTGCAGCGTCGAGGGACGCAAAGCGCACCCTGCTCAGAAGTGCTCGATCTCTGAAGCAGGCCCCATCACGATGAGCGGATCGGCCTCGGGTTTCAGCCAGCGCAGGACGTCGTCGAGCTCGGCAAGGGGAAGTGAGACGCATCCTTCGGTTGCGTATCCCAGTGTCGCGTGAAGGAAGATCGCCGATCCAGCACCTGGAACGACTGGCGACGTGTTGTATTCGATAAACGCGAAGCTCGGGTATGCGTTTCCCTCCTCCCAGAGCGGCTCGCTGTCCCCTGCGAAGGGCGGTGCCTCACCACAGGGGACGCGCTGGAAGGTGTTGTACTGCGGCGAGCTCGGTGTCTCGTCCCACCAGTCGCCGCATACCAGCCGTACGTAGCGGTAGTGGACGCCCGGGTTTGCGGCAGTACCGTACATCACCGGGCCGATGCCGTACGCACCCGTTGGCGTCATGTCGTCACCCTCGACCTTGTGATTCGAGAAACCATTCGATCCGATCCGGCCCGTCCACGGACCGAGGACACGGGTCCAGCACGGTCCGACGCGCGACCAGGCCGACACGGTGGCGTAGGTCGAGGCGTAGGTCGAGCTCTCGACGGTGATCAGCTGCGAGGCGCGGTGCGTGGACGCGAGATGACTGGCCACGCTCGGGCTGCAACGTGAATCAAAGGCGGCGGTCGCAACGGGAACCGTCGTCATCGATCCAAGTGGGCCGATGGAGGATGAGTGGGCGGGGTCCGTGGCCTGCATCACGATGTGAGCACCGTGCGATGGGTCGACCTCAGACTGCGAAACCGTGTAGGCACTTACCGAGGACCCGGCGAGCGCGAGAACCGTTACGCAGAGGACCCCTCTGTGGCTGAGCAGAGCACGTGATGCGATCCACGCAATCTACCCATCAAGGAGATCGGCAACCCGGCACACGCACATTCAGTCGTTGCGGGCGACCTCGGGTCCGGTGTTCCGATCGGGAGCGGGAACCTCGAGGCGATGATCCCGAGCGAAGCCGCAAGTCCGCCGACGACGCCCAGGAGCATCACGGATGGGCGCCACCGTCGAGCCATCTGCTGACGACATCGACCTGGTCGGCTGGCCAGGCTCCGTCGCAGGGCATCGAACCCTCTCGCAGTCGAGCGACAATGGCGTTGCCGTGAGCGGCAACATCGGAGGCCGACCACAGATCGAAGGCATTTCTCATGGCGTTTCGATCTTTCTCGCGGAACAACGGTTTGACGTCGCGCTCGAAGCTCAGATCACTATCGGACATGGCGGTCACTCCTCGGGTGTCACTGCGTTGCAGAGCCTAGGAAAACAGCCCGTATTTTGCGGGAACGCGGCGCGGTTCGACGCCGACCCGGATCAGCATATGGAGACGACAGGCGGTGCGCCCGTCCTCGGTGGTCGACACGCGGTGTGGAACCCGGCATGGGTCTTGAGGGTCCCGTTCTGCAGGATCTCCGTACCATCGGCGTTGGTGATCATGCCCATGCTCAAGGCCTCCCGTCCAGAAGCGTCAAGGGGATCGGTCGGCAACAATGTGCCGGAAGATGGGTGCTCGGTGTAACGCCCGGCCGATCAACATTGCCGGCTCTACGGCATCGATGCGGAGGTGCTCAGCGATGATCATGACGACGCAGAGAAGGGATAGCGACTTCGGCGCGACGTAAGGATCGAGGCGGGCGACGCGTCTCGCGGGACCGATGCGCCGGGTCCCGGGCGAATCGCCTTCCGCCGGCATGTCCGCGAGTGCTGGGTGCGTCATGGCCGCTCAGCCGGGGCCGTCGAGCCTCTGCCGTCAACAGTTCGAGCGGCACCCCCCGGCAATTGGCTGGCGCCCCCGGCCGTCACTGGCGCGCCCGGCAGCGGTAGTGGCGCCCCCGGCAGGACTCGAACCTGCGCTCCCGGCTCCGGAGGCCGGTGCTCTATCCGCTGAGCTACGGGGGCGTGCGCCGCCATGCGGCTAGTGGCTCCGAAGGTGTCGAGACGCTCCCTTCGCAGCCACTGGCGTGCGTCGCGTGGACAGATGGTAGTTCGGCCACCGCCCTCGGCGGATCTGCCCTGTC
>JASHYA010000214.1 GCA_030043315.1 Acidimicrobiales bacterium | reverse complement strand
ACCACGAGGACGCCCGTCTCCTCGGCCGAGGACAGCGCGTCGTCCAGCGTCCCGGCGCCGAAGAGCCGGAGCAGCTCCTCCTCGTTGCCGAACAGGACGTCGATGTCGTTCACTACGAGGTCCAGAAGGTCGTGGAGGTGGCGGTCGACGCAGAACGCGTCGGACAGCGACAACGCCACAGAGCGGTCGTTGTCGTGCGCGACCTTCACGGCGCAGCGCATCGCCTCCTTCGCGGTCGCGCGGTCCCAGAGGTAGCCCTCGAGATAGAGGATCCCCGCTCTCGACACCAGGTCGACGGGCACGTCCGCCGGACCGAGGGTGGCGGAGACGCCGAGGTGCGTCGCCATGGTCCGTTCCGCGTCGCCGGTCACGAGCACGAGCGAGCGGCCCGTCCCTCGCACCTCGGCCTCACCCTCCTCGGCGTCTGCGACGGCGACGTGGAGCTCGACGCCGGACGCGCGCATGTCGTGGACGAACACCTTGCCCATGTCGTCGTCGGCCACCTTGCCGATGAAGCCGGAGGTGCCCCCGAGCGCGGCGACGCCAGCCACCGTGTTCGCTGCCGAGCCACCCGAGACCTCGACCGCCGGCCCGATCGACTCGTAGATGCGCTCCGCCCGCTGCAGGTCGACGAGCTCCATCGAGCTCCGGACGAGGGCGAGATCGCCGAGAACCCGGTCGGGGATCGTGGCGAGGACGTCGACGAGGGCGTTGCCCATCCCGACGACGTCGAGGGGGGCGGACCCGGAGGAGACCGCCCCGGACCCGAGCGGGTCCAGCTCGGTCGGGGCATGGTCTCCGGCCGGAGCCCGGTCGGACGGGACCGGTGTGGCGTGGGCGTCCTGCGGCGTCGAGGTGGGCTCGGGCACGGCGGTCACGGTAGCGTCGATCTTCGTGCGACCCGCTCCCCCAGCCCACGCGAGCGCGCCCGCAGGCGCCGATCCGCACCGCCTCCCCCGCACGATCGAGCCGGTCGCCTACCGTCTCGAGCTCACCCCCGACCTCGAAGCCGCGAGCTTCGGGGGTTCCGTGGAGATCGACGTCCGGGTCCTCGAGCAGACCGACCACGTCGTGCTGAACTCGGCGGAGCTCGACATCGTGGCCGCCTCGGTCGTGCTGCCGGCGGGCGACGCCGTCGAGGTGGGCACCTCGCTCGACGAGGCCGCCGAGCGCCTCGTGCTCACCTTGCCCGCACCCCTGGCCGAGGGCGATGCGACGGTTCGCCTCGCCTTCGAGGGCACGCTGAACGACAAGCTCCACGGCTTCTACCGCTCGACCTTCACCGACGAGGAGGGTGGCACCCGCACCATCGCCACCACCCAGATGGAGTCGACCGACGCGCGGCGTGCGTTCCCCTGCTGGGACGAGCCCGACCGCAAGGCCACGTTCGAGGTGACCCTCGTCGTCGACGAGGACCTCCCCGCCTACTCCAACTCCCCGATCGCCAAGGAGGAGTCGGTCGTCGTCGACGGCCTGAGGAAGCGGCGGGTCCGGTTCGCGCCCACGATGAAGATGTCGTCGTACCTCGTCGCGTTCGTGGTCGGGCCGCTCGTCGCGACCGAGCCGACGGACGTCGGCGGCGTTCCAGTGCGCATCGTCCACCCGCCGGGCAAGGAGGGGCTCACTGCCTTCGCCCTCGACGTGGCGCGACACTCGCTCGAGTACTTCTCCGAGTACTTCGGGATCGCCTATCCCGGCGACAAGCTCGACCTCGTGGCGATCCCCGATTTCGCGCACGGCGCCATGGAGAACCTGGGCTGCGTCACGTTTCGGGAGAACGCCCTGCTCGTCGACCCGCAGGACGCGTCGCGCGTCGAGCTGGAGCGGATCGCGGACATCGTCCACCACGAGATTGCGCACATGTGGTTTGGCGACCTCGTCACCATGGGGTGGTGGGAGGGGATCTGGCTGAACGAGGCGTTCGCCACGTTCATGGAAGTGAAAGCGACCGACCACTACCGGCCCGCGTGGACACGCTGGACCTCTTTCGGGTTGGAGCGCGACTCGGCCATGTCGGTGGACGGTCTCCACTCGACGCGGCCCATCGAGTACCCGGTGGGCTCCCCCGACGAAGCGGACGGCATGTTCGACACGCTCACCTACGAGAAGGGCGGGAGCGTGCTCCGCATGCTCGAGCAGTACCTCGGCGAGGACGTCTTCCGCGACGGGGTCCGCCGCTACCTCCGGGACCACGCGTACGCCAACACGGTGACCGGCGACCTGTGGAGCGCCCTCGAAGCAGTGAGCGGCGAGCCGATCCGCGAGGCCGCGGAGAGCTGGATCCTCCAAGGCGGCCACCCGCTCGTCGACGTCGACGACGGCATGCTGACCCAGGAGCCTTTCGCCTACCTCCCCGACCCACCCGACGGTGAGTCGGCGATCGGGAGGCGGTGGCTCGTGCCCGTGCTCGTGCGTCCCGTCTCCGGTCCCGTCGTCGAAGGTGGTGTCGGAGGTGGTCCCGAAGGTGGTGTTGCACCTGACGTCGCGCGCCTGCTCCTCGCCGAGGCGACCGCGCCGCTCCCGCCGGTGAGCGAGGGGATCCCCCTCGTGAACGCCGGGGGCTGGGGCGTCTACCGCGTCTCCTACCGTGGAGGGCACCGGACGCGGCTTGCCGCGCACCTCGGGTCGCTCACCTCTCTCGAGCAGTTCGACCTCTTGTCGGACACCTGGGCACTCGTGGTCTCCGGGCGAGCGGAGCTCGGCGAGCTGTTGGAGCTCGCCGCCCGCCTCGGCGACAAAGAGGAGCCGGAGACCTACCACGTCGTCGTCTCCGCGCTCCGCCTGTGCGACCGGATCGCCGGCGACGCCGACCGTCCGGCGGTGGAGGCCGCCGCGCGGACCCTGCTGGGACCGCGCGCGGCGGCCCTCGGTTGGGACCCGAGGCCGGACGAGGGCGAGCGCACGCCCACGCTGCGCGCGCTCCTCCTCGAGACGCTCGGGACGACCGGCGCGACACCAGCGGTGCGCGCCGAGGCCGCGCGCCGGTTCGACGCGCGCCGCCGCGGCGAGTCGACGATCGACCCGAACCTCGAGAGTGCGGTGCTCGCCGTCGTCGCCGACCAGGGCCACGAGGGCGACTACGACGCGGTGCTGGCCCGGTACCGGCATCCCGCCAACCCCCAGGACGAGCACCGCCACCTCTTCGCGCTCGGCGCCTTCGCCAGTCTCGACCTCTGCGTGCGCACGTTCGACCTCGCGACCGGCGAGATCCGGCGGCAGGACGGTTCCTTCGTCGTGCGCACCCTGCTCGCCAACCGGACCTGCGGGCCGGCGATCTGGGAACGGGTCAAGGCGGAGTGGGAGCTCCTCCTCGACAGGTTCCCCGAGGTGAACCACGCATCGATGCTCTCGGCGGTGCGCGCGCTGTGCCGCGAACCCGCGCTCGCCGACGACGTCACCCGTTTCCTCACCGACCATCCCCTCGCCGTCGGCCAGCGGACCGTCGTCCAGACGCTCGAGCAGCTCGCAGTGAACGTCCGCTTCGGCGTGCGCATGCGCGACGGCGACCGGCTCGCCGGCACGCTCGGGAAGGTCGTGCCGCGCTGACCCGAGAGGCGGCGGCATGAGCGCGGGGATCGTCGCCACCGTCTTCGTGCTCGTGGCGGTGGCGGAGCTGCCCGACAAGACGATGATCGCGACCCTCGTCATGGGGAGCCGGAGCCGGCCGGTCCTCGTCTGGCTCGGCGCCGCAGCGGCCTTCCTGCTCCACGTCGGGCTCGCGGTCGGCGCGGGGCGCGCCATCGAGCTCCTCCCGCACGAGGCACTCGAGATCGTGGTGACCTCGCTCTTCTTCGTCGGCGCGGTGCTGCTCCTCGTCGTGCCCGAACGGCGCGAGCGGGCGCGCGGTGAGATCGAGGCCGACCAGGCGAGGCCGGTCCCGACCCGGCCGTGGAAGATCGTCGGCACGGCGTTCGTCGTCATTCTCGTGGGCGAGTTCGGCGACCTCACCCAGTTGCTCGTCGTGAACCTCGTCGGGAAGTACCACGACCCGTGGGCGGTGTTCATCGGCGCCTACGCGGGCCTGATCACGGCGTCGGCGGTCGGCGCGTTTGGGGGGCGAGCGCTGCTGCGCGTGCTCCCGCTCGAGTGGATCCGGCGCGCCGGCGGCCTCGCACTGCTGGGGTTCGCCGCATACGGCATCTACGCTCTCGTCACGTGACGGGCCGCGTCGACGAGCTCCTCGCGCTCGCGCGTTCGACCCGCGGGTTCATGCCCGACGAGGAGGGTGCGGCGCTCTACGAGGCGGCGCGGCGGGCCGGTGCGGCAGCCGCGGCGCGGCGGGACGGTGCGCCCGTCTTCGTCGAGATCGGCGCGTGGTGCGGCAAGTCGACGATCTACCTCGGTGCGGCGGCCGAGGCTGCCGGGGCCGTCCTCTTCAGTGTCGACCACCACCGCGGTTCCGAGGAGAACCAGCCGGGCTGGGAGCACCACGAGCCGGACCTCGTCGACCCGGCAGACGGGCGGATCGACACCCTGCCGCACTGGCGGCGATCGGTCTCGGCGGCGAGCCTCGAAGGCGTCGTCGTGGGAGTGGTCGGCGACTCGCCGACGATCGCCTCGTGCTGGAGGACGCCGCTCGACTTCTGCTTCATCGACGGCGGTCACGGCGAGGAGCCCGCGTGGGCCGACTACCGCGGATGGGCGCCCCTCGTCGCCGAGGGAGGGCTCCTCGCGATCCACGACGTGTTCCCAGATCCGGCGGACGGCGGCCGCCCGCCCTATGAGCTGTGGTGCGACGCCACGGGATCCGGCGACTGGGAAGAGGACGCAGCGTGCGGGAGCCTGCGCGTGCTGCGCCGCCTGCGTCGAACTGCCGAGTAAGCCCGTGCGCCCAGGCGCTCTTCCGCGCCGCTGCGGCCGACGCCCCTTTGCCCGAGCGCTCCTGCGCCCGGCCTACTTCACGCCGAAGACCGCCGCCTCGAATCTCGACGACCGTGAAGTCTTGACGATTGTCGCGATGCCCGGGCTGCTCTCCGACCCGAGTGCGAGCGTGATGCATGTGAGCGTCGCGCTGGAGACCGACCCTGGTTCGGCCGTGACCGGGAGCCACGTGTCCCCGTCCAGCCAGTACAACACGACGCCGCCGCC
>JASHYA010000024.1 GCA_030043315.1 Acidimicrobiales bacterium | reverse complement strand
ATCACCCGGTGATGGGACTCGGCGGTCGTCCGCAGACGGTCGATGGCCTCGGTCGCCGTCTCGACCGCCGTATGGAAGCCGAACGTCACCTCGGTGCCCGAGAGGTCGTTGTCGATCGTCTTCGGCACGCCGACGGCGTGGACCCCGAGGGGGCCGAGCCGCCCGGCCACACCGAGCGTGTCGTCACCGCCGATCGCAACGAGCGCGTCGATGCCGTCCTCCACGAGGTTGGCGACCGTGACGCCGGGACCGTCGTCGGTGGCGAAGGGGTTCGTCCGGGAGCTGCCGAGGATGGTGCCGCCACGCGTGAGGAGGTCCTCGACACGCTCGGGCTCGAGCGGCACGCTCCGCCGCTCCATCACGCCCCGCCACCCGTCGAGGTAGCCGACGGTCTCGTCCGAGTGCAGTCGGCAACCCGCGATCACCACCGCCCTGATCACCGCGTTCAGACCGGGACAGTCACCACCACCAGTGAGGACTCCGATGCGCATGGCGCAACTCTGGCATACGCCGCGGCACCCCGATCACGTCGGCGCGGGCGCGCACGTCGGCGCGGACGGGCACCCGAGGTTGGGCAACCGAGAGGCGGTCGCTCGACGCAGGCGGCCGCTCAGCGCAGGCGGTCGCTCAGCGCACGCGGTCGCTCAGCGCACCGACGCGGCACCCCAGGGGCTGCGTGCCGCGCGCGCGAGCTCGAACAGCCACAGGAGGCGCCGCACGATCCTGCGGTCCGACGGCACGAGCCCCCCGATGCCCGGAGTGGCGAGATAGGCCGCGAGGAACGCCCGCCGGTTGCGCGCCTCCCACGCCGCGGCGAGCTCCGCGGCGCGCGTCGACGCCGGTGCGGGGCCTCGCTCGTTGGCTGCGACCTGCGCCGCATGGTGGAGCGACCAGGTGAGGTCCGCCACGTCGGCGAGGGGCGACCGGAACACCGGCTCCTCCGATCCGGGTGCCGCCCCCCCGGGCATGCA
The DNA here is from genome assembly GCA_030043315.1 of Acidimicrobiales bacterium. Taxonomy (GTDB): domain Bacteria; phylum Actinomycetota; class Acidimicrobiia; order Acidimicrobiales; family RAAP-2; genus JAJYVT01. Next base: position 10,201 of record JASHYA010000024.1, on the reverse strand, counting down.
GTCGGCGAGCACCCACCCGGCGTCGGTACGCGCGGTGCGGCCGAGGTGGAAGTCGCCGTGCGTCCTGATGGTCACGGGGTGCAGCCCGGTGTCGCGCAACGCGTCGAGGAGCTGTTCGGACGTTGTGGCGGTGGGGTCGCCGGCGACGCCGTCTGACCCGAGCCCGTCGCGGCCGGGGTACGAGCTGTCGCCCGCAGCCGCTGCCAGCACGTCCGGCCGGACGGCGTCGACCAGGACGGCGAGGTCGCCCGTCTCCCGGCCGAAGGCGGTGTCGAGGGCCAGGTGCATCCGCGCCGCCATGGTGCCCAGCGCGAACGCCTCGGGCGCGAAGTCCCCACCCGCGAGATCCGGCGAGACGCCCGACGCGATGACGTCGCGCAGCGAGCTGATGGCGAGCGCCCACCCGCTGGACGCCCCCGCGAGGAGCTCCTGGACGACACCGAGGTCCCGCCCCGCCCTGCGCCAGAAGGCGATCGGAGCGGGCAGGTGGTTGAAGCCGGCGGCATCGAGGCCGGCGAGGAACGTCGTCCCCGGGTGCGGCCCGCGCGTCAGCCACGGGAACACCGTGAGCGTGTACCGGCGATCGAACGCGAGCGCAGTCGCCTCGTCGTCGTCGCGGACGAGCGAGACCACCGGGGCGCCGCGACCCGCGCCGTCCGCGAGGCCGGCGACGGCGCCCAGCAGGAGGCGGGCCGCGTCGACGTCGTGGAGCGCGTCCACCACGAGCCCCACCCCTTCCTCGTCTTCGAGCGTGCCCAGCGTCGGCTCGTCCACCGCGCCCAGCGCGCGGAGCTCCTCGCCCGGGCGGCGGACCCCGAGGACGGCGTGCGCCAGCCGCGCGTCCATCTCCGCGACCACGTCGACGATCCCCGGACGTCCGTGCCGGAGCACCTCGACGTCGAGGAGGTGGATCGGACCGCCGGGACCGGCGCGGTGCAGGTGCTGCTCGCGCCAGCGTTCGAGCAACCGGTCGAGCGGCGCCACCCCGTTCACGGCCCCGCTTCCTCGAGGACCTGGACACGGTCGGCGAGCTCGAACCACAAGAACCCACGCGGGCCGAGCGCGAGCGAGTACGGGTCTGCGCCGATGACCGGGAACGGGATCCGTCCGAGCACCTCCACGGGCCGCTTGCCCTCCCACGCCGCGAGGTCGAGCTGCGCCGGCTGCGCGAAACGGCTCAGGTTGTGGACGCACAGGACCGCCTGGAACCGCTTCGGGGCGCCGCCCTCCTCGCCGGCCCGTGCGAGCACGGTCCGTGCGGGCGAGTCGGCGGCGGCCGCCTGCGCGTCCGCCTCGCCGGGCATCACGTACGGCAAACCCGGCCCTTCCACCGTGTCCAGCGGGACCTCGGCCACCTCGCCCGATCGTACATAGGCGAGGATCGAGGGGTTCGCGCAGTCGAGCACCTCCATGCGCCCCACCCCCATGACGGGCAGGGAGCGCCGCTGGACCAGCATCCCCCGGAGCCAGTGGAGGAAGGAGCCCGGGTTCCGCAGCTCGGCCTCGACGTTGACCGCGCCGTACCCGTAGACGGGGTCCATGAGCGGGGGCAGGTACAGCTGGGCGAAGTCCGCGCCCGAGAAGCCGCCGTTGCGGTCGGGCGACCACTGCATGGGCGTGCGGACGGAGTCCCGGTCGCCGAGGTAGATGTTGTCGCCCATCAGGAGCTCGTCGCCGTAGTAGACGACCGGGCTGCCCGGCAACGACAGCACCAGCGCGTAGAGCAGCTCGGCGAGCCTGCGGTCGCCGTCGAGCAGCGGCGCCAGGCGTCTGCCGATCCCCATGTGCCGCTTCATGCGCGGGTCCTTCGCGTACTCGGCGAAGAGGTAGTCGCGCTCTTCGTCGCTGACCTGCTCGAGCGTCAGCTCGTCGTGGTTGCGCAGGAAGATCGCCCACTGGCACCCGTCGGGGATCACCGGCGTCTGGGACAGGATCTCGGTGACCGGGTACCGGTGCTCGCGCCGCACCGCCATGAACAGCCGCGGCATGAGCGGGAAGTGGAAGCAGAGATGGCACTCGTCGCCGATGCCGAAGTAGTCGGCGACGTCGGCCGGCCACCCGTTGGCCTCGGCGAGCAGGATCCTCCCGGGGTACTCGGCGTCCAGCTGCTTGCGGATCCGGCGGATGTACGCGTGCGTCTCGGGCAGGTGCTCGCCGGTGGTGCCGTCGCGCTGGTAGAGGTACGGCACGGCGTCGAGCCTGAAGCCGTCGAGCCCGAGGTCGAGCCAGAACCGGACGACCTCGAGGATGGCGTCGGCCACCTCGGGGTTGTCGAAGTTCAGGTCGGGCTGGTGCGAGTAGAAGCGGTGCCAGTAGTACTGCTTGCGGGTGTCGTCCCACGTCCAGTTCGACCGCTCGACGTCGGCGAAGACGACCCGCGCCTCCGGCCATCGCTGGTCGTCGTCGTTCCACACGTACCAGTCCGCCCTCGGGTTCGTCCGGCTGGAACGGGATTCGACGAACCACGGGTGCTGGTCGCTCGTGTGGTTGATGACGAGATCGGCAATGACGCGGATCCCCCGGCGATGCGCGTCCTCGAGAAGCCCGACGAGGTCGCCGAGCGTGCCGTAGTCGGGATGGACGTTGAAGAAGTCGCTCACGTCGTAGCCGCCGTCGCGCAACGGTGAGGGGTAGAACGGCAGGAGCCACAGGCAGTCGATCCCGAGCCACTGCAGGTAGTCGAGCTTGGCGCGCAAGCCGGCCAGGTCCCCGGTCCCGTCGCCGTTGGCGTCGTAGAACCCCCGGACCAGCACCTCGTAGAAGACCGCGTGCTGGAACCACCGCTCCGTCGGGTCGTACGAGCTGTCCGAGGACGGTGGGAAGCCGCTCATCCCGACATCCCGCTCAGCTGCCCGGGCCCCCCCGCTCATCTGTCTGCCACCCCGCTTCGTCCCGGCGCCCCGTTCGCGTGCCACCCCGCTCACCCCGCACCCCGGGCACGACCACCCGCGCGCTCGTCGAGGAGGTCCTCGGCGGCGCGGTACGGGTCGAGCTTCCCCTCGGAGATCGTGCGGACGGCGTCGTCGAAGCTGGCACCCGCGGCGAGGGCGCCGACGTCGGCGAGCACCCGGGCGGTGAGGACGCGGCGCAGCTCCTGTGCGAGACGCACCTGCCGGCGCCGCTCGAGCGCACCCGTGGACTCCAGGTGCGCGCGGTGTTGCGCGACGGTGTCCCACAGCGCGTCGACACCTTCCCCGCTGGTGGCGACGGTGGTGAGCACCGGCGGGCGCCAGTCGGTCGGCGCGGAGAGGTCGAGCATCTGCTGGAGGTCGCGACGGGCCTCGTGGACCCCGGGGCGGTCTCCCTTGTTCACGACGAACAGGTCGGCGATCTCGAGCAGCCCCGCCTTGCTCGCCTGCATCGCGTCGCCCCAGCCCGGCGTGACCACCACGACGACCGTGTCGGTGGCAGATGCGACCTCGACCTCCATCTGCCCCACCCCGACCGTCTCGACGACGACCAGCGGGAATCCGGCTGCGCCGAGCAGCCGCACGGCCTCGGGGACGGCGAGCGCGAGGCCCCCGAGATGGCCCCGCGTCGCCATGGAGCGGATGAAGACCGCGGGGTCCGTGGCGTGCTCCTGCATCCGCACCCGGTCCCCGAGGATCGCGCCGCCCGAGAACGGCGAGGACGGATCGATCGCGAGCACGCCGACCTGGGGGAGCGGATCGGCTGCCCCCCGATCGCCCGGCGTCGGCCAGCCACGACGTGCCGCGCGGACGAGCTCGTTCGCGAGCGTCGACTTGCCCGATCCGGGCGCGCCCGTGATCCCGACCGTGTACGGAGGCGTCGTGGCGTAGGCGAGCCGCGCGACGTCGCCGCTCGCCTGCCCGCCGCGCTCGACGACGGTGAGCAGCCGCGCGAGCGCCACCCGGTCTCCGGTGGATGCCGCATCGAGCAGCTGGTCCGGCGTCGGCCGCGCCGGGCTCAACGCCGCTCGACCCGGGCGCCGAGCGTGGCGAGCGCTCCGGCGAGGTCCTCGTAGCCACGGTCGACGTGGTGCGCGTCGGTCACGACGGTCTCGTCTTCAGCGACGAGGCCAGCCAGCACCAGTGCCGCGCCGGCGCGGATGTCGGTCGCGCGGACCCGGGCGCCAGAGAGGCGGGGCACGCCGCGGACGACCGCGTGGTGGCCTTCGGTCCTGACGTCGGCCCCCATCCGCCGCAGCTCGTCGATATAGCGGAACCGTCCGGCGAACAGGTTCTCCGTCACGATCGACACGCCGTCCGCGACGGTGAGCATGGTGACCAGGAACGGCTTGTAGTCGGTGGCGACCCCCGGATACGGGAGCGTGGCGACGTCGACGGAACGGAGCCGGCCCTCGCGGGTGGCCGCGACCCCTGTGGGCCGCTGTTCGACGACCACTCCCATCGCCCCGAGCTTCCTCACGAGCATGGTCATGTGGTCGATGCGCGCGTCCTCGACGACGACCTCGCCACCGCACAGCCCCGCCGCCACGAGGTACGTCGCGGCGACGACGCGGTCCGGAACGACCGCATGGGTGGACGGCGTGAGCTCTGTGACGCCCTCGATCTCCAGGTGCGACGTCCCGGCGCCACGGATCCTCGCACCCATGGACGTGAGGTAGGCGGCGAGGTCGCAGACCTCAGGTTCGCGGGCGGCGTTCTCGATGACCGTGGTGCCCTTCGCGAGCACGGCGGCCATGAGGATGTTGTCCGTCGCGGTGTGGCTCGGGTACTCGAGCACCACCTGGCTGCCGACGAGGCGACCGCCACCCGCCACCGGGCCGACGTCGCCGTCGACGTTGCCTTCGACGTTGCCGTGGAGGGTCTCGAAGCGCGCGCCCATGTTGCCGAGCCCCCCGAGGTGGAAGTCGATCGGGCGACCGCCGAAGTCGTCGCCACCGGGCATCGACACCTTCGCGCGCCCGCACCGGGCGAGCAGCGGTCCCAGCACGACGATCGAGGCGCGCATCCGGTCGACGAGCTCGTACGGGGCCTCCGGCACGAGCTGTGTCGCCGGGGGTGAGTCGACGAGGAGCCGCCCCCCGGGCTCCCTCGTGACCGAGGCGCCGAGCGCCCGGAGCATGTCGGCCATGATCTCGACATCGAGGATCTCGGGCACGTTCGTGAGCACGTGCCTGCCCTCGGCGAGCAGGGTCGCCGCCATCAGCTTGAGCACCGAGTTCTTGGCGCCGCCCGCCCGCACGATCCCCTGCAACGGGCCGCAGGGCCGCACGACGAAGCTCCCGCCGCGCCCGGTGCGATCGGCCACCCAGGCGCGTTCGGCGAGATCGGGGCGATCGGGCCGCTCGGGGAGATCGGTGCGCTCGGCGAGCGCGGCGGTGTCCATGCTGGTCGGCTCCATACGACCCCATTATGGTCGTGGCTGGACGGGCAGCCGGAGATCCGCGGGACGCCGGAACGCCCCATCGCCGGACGCGTGGGGGCCACGAAGTGGTGGTTGCCGGTGCCCGCTCAGGTCGCCCGTACCGGTCACCTTCGGCCGACCTCGGGCGGGGACGATGGCCGCCGCACGGCTGCCACTAGGGTCTCGGCGTGGTGGAGCGGCGACCGCAGGCCCCCGACCGGAACCTCGCGCTCGAGCTCGTGCGGGTGACCGAGGCCGCCGCCATGGCCGCGAGTCGCTGGATGGGACGGGGGGACAAGGAGGGCGCCGACGGTGCCGCGGTGAACGCGATGCGCATCGTCTTGCAGACGGTGCGGATGGACGGCGTCGTGGTGATCGGCGAAGGGGAGAAGGACAACGCGCCGATGCTCTTCAACGGGGAGCGCATCGGCGATGGTTCGCCCCCCGAGGTCGACATCGCCGTGGACCCCATCGACGGGACGACCCCGACGGCGATGGGCAGGGGCGGCGCGCTGTCCGTCATCGCCGTCTCGACGCGCGGGTCCATGTTCAACCCCGGACCGTGCGTCTACATGGAGAAGCTCGCAGTCGGCCCGCGCGCCAAGGGTGCCGTGGACATCAACCGCTCCCCGACCGAGAACCTCCAGGCGGTCGCCGACGCGTTGGGTGAGTCGGTGCGCGATCTCACCGCGGTGATCCTCGACCGGCCCCGCCACGCCGACCTCATCGCCGAGGTGCGGACCTCCGGGGCGAGGATCAGGCTCATCACCGACGGCGACGTCGCCGGTGCCATCGCGACCGGATGGCCCGGTGCCGGCGTCGACATCCTTCTCGGCGTCGGTGGGACGCCCGAGGGCGTGCTCGCCGCGGCAGCGCTCAAGTGCATGGGAGGGGAGATCCAGGGTCGTCTTTGGCCTCGTGACGACGGGGAACGACAGGCGGCCGTCGCCGCCGGCTACGACCTCGACGCGGTGCTGCGCACCGACGACCTCGTCCAAGGGGACAACTGCTTCTTCGCGGCGACCGGGATCACCGACGGCGAGCTGCTCCAGGGCCTCCGGTACCACAGCCTCGGCGCGACGACCCAGTCCCTCGTCATGCGCTCGAAGTCGGGAACGATCCGCAAGGTCGACGCCAGCCATCCCCTGGCGAAGCTGGCCGAGTACAGCGCCATCCCCTTCAACTGATTTCCCGGCCCCGCCGGCTCGAACCACCCGGCCCCGCCGGCCCGAGCACGGTCGAGGCACGCATGAGGGCGCGGGCGGCGGGCGATCAGCTCAGTTCGGGTCTCCTCGGTGCGGCACATCGTGCGCCGATCCCAGCTCGGCTTCGATCCTCTTCGCGCGGCCGCGGGTCGCGAGCACGAGGCGCTCGGTCCGGTGGGGGTCCAGACGTTCGGCCGGCACCAGCACCGCGAGCGCCGCGATCACCCGACCGCGCACATCGCCGATGCCCACGGCGACCGACGCCAGCCCCGGCGCGCTCTCCTCGACGCTGGTGGCGTAGCCGAGCCTGCGGACGGCTTCGAGCTCCTCGAACAGCACGGTGCGGGAGCCGATCGAGTGGGGAGTTCGCCGTCCGAGGCGCGTCGTGGGGTACAGGCGGAGCAGCTCGTCATGCCCGAGCCCGGCGAGGAGCGCCTTCCCCGCCGCAGACGAGTGCGCGGGGATGGACAGCCCCGTGCGGGACCTCACCCGCACGACGTCGGGGCCTTCGACCGAGTCGATGAACCGGATCGTCGCGCCCTCGGAGACCGCCAGGCCGACCGTCTCACGCGTCTCGGCCGCGAGCGCCGACAGATGGGGGCGGGCGACCCTCCCGACGTCGATGCGTTGCAGCGACGCGAGCGCCACCGCGACGAGCGCCGGGCCGGAGCTGTAACGGCGGGTCGCGGGGTCCTGGACCACGAAACCGCTCGCTTGCATCGTGGTGAGCAAGCGGTGGGCCGTCGACGGCGCGACGCCGAGCAACTCGGCGCTCTCCCGCACGGCGAGCGAAGGATGGTCCTGGAACGCGGCGAGCAGCCGGAGCGCGTGGTCGACGGAGGTGACCAGGTACGTGCGGCCCGCGGCCTGCGGACCTCCATGGCTCGACACAGCCCCTCCCTCCCCCTTGGCGCTGCGGGCGGGCCGCGGCTGTCGCAGCCGTCGCACGCCAGACGTCGCGCGCCGACCCGAAACCTCGCGCCGCACTTCTCTACCACAACAACCGTCGGCACTCCGCCTCGCCGTTTCCTCCCCGTCCCCCTGTCGTTCACCCCGACCAGTAGCCTTGGGCGATTCGAGAACGGGAGGAGAGATGTCGTTCGACGTCGCCACGGTGCTCCAGAAGCGCCACGGCGAGAATTTCACGCTCCACAACGAGTACCTGAACCCACAGCTCGCCAGGGTCTTGAAGACCCTCGGGTTCGACAGGTTCTACGTGAGGGGCGAGGGTTGCTACCTCATCGACGACCAGGGCGCCCGCTACCTCGACTTCCTCGCTGGATTCGGCGTCTACGCCCTCGGCCGCGGCCATCCGGCGGTGAAGAAGGCACTGCACGAAGCGATCGACCTGGACCTGCCCAACATGGTGCAGCTGGACTGCGCGCTCCTGCCGGGCCTCCTCGCCGAGCAGCTCGTCGCCCGTGCGCACGAGGGACTCCGGCGGGTCTACTTCTGCAACTCGGGCACCGAAGCCACGGAGGCAGCCATCAAGTTCGCCCGCCGCGCGACGGGTCGGCCGCGTGTGGTCTTCTGCGACCATGCCTTCCACGGGCTCACCACCGGCTCGCTCGCGTTGAACGGCGGGAAGGAGTTCAAAGAGGGGTTCGGTCCGCTCCTCCCGGGCGCCACCCAGGTGCGGTTCGGCGACGCGAGCGCCCTCGAGAAGGAGCTGCGCGAGGGAGACGTCGCGGCGTTCGTGGTCGAGCCGATCCAGGGCAAGGGCGTGAACGTGGCGTCGGAGGAGTACTGGCAGGCGGTCCAGGACCTGTGCCGCAGGCACCGCACCCTGCTGGTCGCGGACGAGGTGCAGGTCGGGATGGGTCGGACCGGGAAGTTCTTCGCCCACGAGCACTACGGGCTCCGACCCGACATCGTGACGCTCTCCAAGGCGCTCTCGGGAGGGTACGTGCCCGTCGGCGCGGTGCTGTGCACCGAGAAGGTGTACATGAGCGTCTACAGCTCGATCGAGCGTGCCCTCGTCCACTCGACCACCTTCGGCAGGAACCAACTCGCGATGGTTGCCGGCCTGGCGACGCTCGACGTCTTCGACGAAGAGGGGATCGTCGAGCGGGCGAGAGAGACCGGGGAGGCGTTCGAAGCCGCGCTCGCCCCGCTCGTGGAGCGCTACGAGATGCTCCACGCCGTGCGCGGCAAAGGACTCATCATCGGCCTCGTCTTCGACAAGCCGGAGTCGCGTGTGCTGCGCATGCGGTGGAACGCGCTGGAGGCGGTCCGCACCGCCCTCTTCTCGCAGATGGTGATCGTGCCGCTCTTCCACCGCCACCGCATCCTCACCCAGGTGGCGGCGGACAACATGAACGTGATCAAGCTCCTGCCTCCCCTGATCGCGGGACAAGAGGAGGTGGACTACTTTGTCGCCGCCCTCGACGACGTGCTTCGGGACGCCCACCGGGGGTCCGGCCTGCTGAGGGAGTTCGGGACGACGATGGCGAAGAGCGCGCTGCGGCGGGGCGGCCCGAAGCCGGTCATGGCGACGGCCTGACCCCGACGGCGGGTCGAGGCGACGGCGTGAACCCCGTCCGCGGGACGGCCGTGACGCTCACCGCCGGCGACCGCGTCACGGTCACCGGCGCTGCGGGCTTCATCGGCTCCGCGATCACGCGCCGGCTCCTCGAGCGTGGCGCCTCGGTGGTGGCGATGGCCGAGCCCGCGGGCGACCGCCAGAACCTCCGCGGACTCGACGTCGAGGTACGACCGGCGGACGTCCGCGACGTGCTGTCGGTGCGCCGCGCCCTGGCGGGCAGCAGGTTCGTGTTCCACGCGGCGGCGGTCTACGGCTTCTGGGCGAGGGACCCCGCACTCTTCTACGACGTGAACGTCCACGGGACGCGCAACGTGCTCGCCGCTGCGTCGGCCGAGGGCGTCGAGCGTCTCGTGTACACGAGCACGGTCGGTACCCTCGGCCTCGACGGCACGTCACAGGGGAAGCTGGCGACGGAGGACAGCGTCGCCGACGTCTCGCACCTGTTCGGTCACTACAAGAGGTCCAAGTACGTCGCGGAGCACGAGGTGCTGCGGGCCGCGGCCCAGGGTGCGCCGGTGACCATCGTCCTCCCGACGTTCCCCCTCGGACCGCGCGACCACCGCCCGACGCCGACGGGCAAGGTCGTCGTCGACTTCTTGAACGGCAAGATCCCCGGCTACGTCGAGACGGCGATGAACGTCGCCCACGTCGACGACCTCGCGACCGGCCACCTCCTCGCCCTCGAGCGCGGGCGGAACGGCACGAGCTACATCGTCGGGGGCGAGAACCTGTCCATGCGCGAGCTGCTGGCCGCGATCGCCGCGGTGACCGGGCTCCCGCCGGTCACGGTCCGGTTGCCGAAATCGCTCGCGCTGGCTGCGGGGTTCGTCTCCGAGATGGTGGAGGGCCGCATCCTCGGCCGTCCCCCCTCGGTGCCGCTGGAAGCGGCGAGGATGTCGACCACCACGATGATCTTCGACGACTCGCGCGCCCGCAACGAGCTCGGCTACGTGTCGCGACCGGCGCGCGATGCGGTCGAGGACTCGGTCCGCTGGTTCGTCGACCACGGCTACGTGGCCCCCGCCCGGAGGGCGATGCTCACGAGGGCCTGACCCGCCGCAAGCCACCGCCGACCGCCGTGGACACTCGTCCATCGGTCCAGGGCGCGGCGCACCGGGGC
>JASHYA010000213.1 GCA_030043315.1 Acidimicrobiales bacterium | reverse complement strand
TTCCGCGCGGCGGTTCGCCATCGAACCCGCCGACACGGCGGTAGACGTCCACGGCGAAGCTGGTCGGCAAGGGGTCCGCCGTCACCAGCTTGTAGCTCGGCCGCCCATCGGCCGCGCGTTCTGCCCGCAGGAAACGCGTCGTCGACGGCCTCGACCTGCGGAAGCCCTCTGCCAGGTCGAACTGATGGGTCACGAAGAACACCGACACGTCGCGCTCCAAGAGCGCCTGCACGACCTGGCGCCCGATCTCCGAGCCTTCACGCTCGTTGGTCCCCGAGAACGACTCGTTGAACAGGACTACGGCGTGCCGCTGCACCGCGTCCACGATCGCGTCCATCCGGCGAAGCTCGTCGTCGAGTCGGCCGCTGCGCATCGACGGATCCTCCTCGCGCCCGAAGTGCGTGAACACGGCGCTCCGGACGCTCGCCCGGTAGGAGGAGGCCGTGACGTACATGCCGCACTGCAGCATCAGCTGGGCCAGCCCCGCGCTCCGGAGGAACGTGCTCTTTCCCCCCGAGTTGGCTCCCGTGACGACCACCAGCGGACGATCGTCGGCGTCCGTGTCGTTCCCCACGACGGACCCCGCCGCATGCAGGGTGAGCGACGTGTCGCGCAGGTCGGAGCAGGAGAACCGGACCGGTTCGTGCGGGAGGGGTACGGGAAGGACCACGGGTACCCCCCTGTCGAGGAGCACCGCCCGGAGGTTCAGGCAGGACACGTAGAAGGCCAGTTCCGCCCGGAGCATGACGAAGTAGCTCTCGATGTGGTCCGCGGCCTGAGCCGAGGCGTTGGCGACGGCGTTCAGTCCCCGGTTCGTCAGGTCCTCGAGCTCGTTCGCCCCCGCCTCGTCGCGTGGTGGGATCGTGAAGGAGTACGACGTGCGCGGGGCGAGCCCGATGCGCTCGCGCCACCTGGGCCGCCTGGTGCCCGGAGAGCGGAGCACGAAGTCGATCCCGCTGTTGTCGCGGTCGAGGCGTGCGCTGAGGAGGACCCCGCTTCGGAACTGGAGCTGCCGCAGGTGCCGGCGGACCGTCTCGAAGTACTCGTCGTCAAGGTCGCGCCGGATCGAGTCGAATAGGTTTGCGAGCCCGTCGGAGCGGACCCGCTCGAGGTGGTCGTCGGCTAGCTGACGCAGCGCGCGTAGGCGCAGCACGAACGCGTCGAGCTGCTTGACCGCACCGGCCAGGGTGGTGTGCGGCCTGCCGGACCGTATGCCCCAGAACAGGCCCCTTTTGTCCTCGAGCGCCGCGACCACGAGGGCATACAGGTCTCGGACAGCCGCTTCGTGCTCGACGCAGTCCGTCAGGACGGCCTGGCGGTACAGGATCCCCTCGACGTCGTCGACGGGATTGAGCAGCACTCGTCTCGAGACGTCGAAGAGGAACCGGTCGCCACGGGCCATCGCGCGGAGGACGCCGGACAGCTCGAGGTCGCGTTCGAGGTCGCCGTGGAGCGCGTCGATCTCTGCCGAGAAGTCGAAGTCGCGGTCCGGGTAGAGGAGGTGCGCTTTCATGCGATGCGCTCGAGGAGCTGCGGGTAGGTGAGCCGGTACTTCTCCGCGATGGCAAGCGCGTACGCCAAGCCGTCCGCCGGTCCCCGCACCACCTTGAAGGTCCTCTCCGAGGGGTTGTGCGGCTGGATCATGCTGACCATGGAGACGACCGACGGCGCGAGCGACGCGAGCTCGTCGATGAAGGTCACGAAGACCGCGAGGCAGTCGAGCTCGAGCAGCTTGCGCATGACCTCGGCCCCGAGGAAGCGGGCGTCCTCGAGCGAGGTCGACGAGAACACCTCGTTCATGATCACGATGCTGGCCGGCGTCGCGGCCCGCAGCGTCCGCTGCAGCTCGAGGAGGTCGGACTCGAGCTTGCCAGCCAGCAAGGACGGGTCCTCCTCACGATTGAAGTGCGTGAAGATCTGGTCGCACAGGAAGAGCCGTGCGCGCCGCCCCGGCACCGGGACGCCCAGCGCGGCGAGGTGATGCAGCTGTCCATAGGTGCGCGAGAAGGTGGTCTTGCCGCCCTGGTTCGGTCCCGAGACGACGAAGATCCGCTCGCCGTCGTCGAGGCGGAAATCGTTGGGCACGACCTTCTTCCCCTCGGAGACCAACTTCTTGGCAAGGGCGAGGTCGAAGGTGTCCTCAACGAGCTCCTCTTTGGACCGCGAGTCCACCTCGGGGTAGCAGAACCCGAGGCCCGCGGCGCTGATCGGGTCGACGTACTCACGGTAGGCGATGAAGAATTGCAGCTCCCGGAAGAAGCGGTACACGCCGGGATCGAAGAAGCTCGCATGCTTCTCCGAGTACTTGGCGAGGAGCGCGAACTCCTCGGGGAACAAACGCACGACGAGCTCCAGGGTCTCCTCCCCCACCCTCGTCATGCCAGGCCACAGCCGGTAGTCGACGAGGTAGCTGCGCACGGCTCCCTGGCGGAACCGCTTGAACACCGACTGGATCTCCTCGCTGTAGTCGGACTCGCCCGCGTATCGGGTCACCGTCACGCGTGGGCCGTCGATCTGCACGCAGTACGAGACGCCGGCGAGCGCAGCCTTGCACTCGCCGGTCTCCGCTTGGAGACGCTCGAACAGCTCGGACCTCGCGTAGGCATCGAGGTACCGTCGAAATCCCAGCATCCCCCGGGATCGGAGCTCCAAACCCGAGAGCTCTCGCGTCAGCTCCCCGACTGCGGCGCAATAGATCGCCCCAGCGTCCAGCGTCCAGCCCCGCCGCTGCTCGACGACGCGCATGGCGCCCGCCTGCGACAAGTGGGAGACCACATCCCGTACCGACGCCGAGAACCGCCCCAGCGCCGACCACACCCCCGGATCCTCGAGGTCTCGGAACACCTCGTGCCGGTACCCGACCAGCTCGACGTCCCGGCTCCGCTCGAACAACAGACCTTCGAGCGCGTCGCCGTCCTCACGGTCCCGGGTGATGCCGGAGACAACCTGGTCGAGGTTCAGGTCGGGCGCGTGATCGCGTTGATCGAGCACCGTGACCACCCGCCCTGGGGGGCCGAGCAGACCGAAGGTCATCGTCGGAGCCCCGTCACCCGCTGCATCCATGTGCCACTCCCCTTCTCGCCTTCCGCGCGTGCGCCGGCAGGCGGTCAGTAGGAGCCATCATCCCGAGGGCGGTGCAGCGAGCTCCATCGCCGTTCCGCTCACATCCTACCAATCGCACGCGCCCGCCGATCCCCTGCCGGATCCCGGCCCCGGACGGAGCGGTGCTCGCCCTCGAGTCCTCCATCACCCTTCGGTCGGTGCGAGGCAAGGGTTGCCGGCGCCGCAGAGCCGGGGACCCGCACCGAGCGAAGGACCTCGGTCACCCCAGCTGGGCAGTCGTCGTGCCGGCAAGCACCGCAACGACACTTCTGACGCGACCGGCTCCTGAGGCCCGAGTCAGCGCCTCGGCAACGACAGCATCGGTCCAATCGCAGGTGGCAGCGGCCAAGGGGATCACACCCAAATCACGAGCAGCTGCCCCAGCGGCCGCGCCTCGGGACCGACGGCGGCGAGCGGCGCCATGGGTCGGATCCTCGCCATCGTCCGAGGAGTGGCTCCGGTCCTCGTGCAACACAAGATGACCGCGACCTTGGCGTCGACGGCGACCGCAACGAGCTCTCCTCGTACCTCGGCCCGCCGCCGCACGGCCCTCGGGCGTTGACCATGTTCCCGTAGATCGCCGCGGGCAAGGGTCGCGATGACCTTGGTGCGACGGTATCCGACGAACGATGTGCGCCGGTCGTCCCGGCCGCGGGCTTCGAAGCTATTGCCATGGCTCCTCCGATGCCCTCACAGGAGCCATCAGCCCGGCGCCGGGCGCTCGGTGAGCCCCATCACCTCCTCAGCACCCTATCGGCGACGGCGATCGATCATCACCGCACCCGAGGCAGACCCCTGCCTACGTGCCAGGCCGCAACTCGCAGCCCGCTGTTCGCACGAGCCAGCTCGAGGAAGAGAACGCACTGCTGGCTCCACCCCTCGGCCCGCCTGCCAGACCCGCTTTGGGGTTCACGGTCGATAGCGCCCGTAGGGGAGGCCGCGCCCTTCTGCCTCGATGCTCATCAGGCACCCGTACTGCGCGGCCCGCTCACCGCATGCCGGGCTCGCCGCCTTCATGAGACCGCAGCCACTGGCCACGGCGAATTCGGCAACGAAGGTGTCCGAGGTCTCGCACGAACGGTGAGACACCATCGCCCCGAACCCGCCTGCATAACAGCAACGCACGGCATCCAGCGCTTCGGTGACCGTCGCGACCTGATCGAGCCCGACCAGCGCGGCCGTCCCCTCACCCCTCGTGATCGCGTTCGCGATCCGCGTCGGTGACGTGGCGAGGTTGTCGCCGCCGACCAGCTCCACCCGGTCACCGAGCCGTTCGGTGAGCAAGCCCCATCCTTTCGGGTCGTCCTCAGCCATGCCGTCTTCGACGGAGTAAATGGGATAGCGGTCGACCAGGTAGGCCAGGTACTCCACCATGTCGATCACGTCGAGGTGAGAACCGTTCACGTGATAGATGCCCTCAGGGTCCCGGAACTCCGACGCCGACAGATCAAGTGCGATGGCGATTCCCTGAGGTCCGGGCTCGTAGCCAGCATCGGAGATAGCCCCGCAGAGCAGGTCGAGCATGTCTTCGGGGGCTTGCAACGCCGGCACGAACTCGCCATCTCCGCCGAGCTCCGTGCTGAACCCGATCCGTCCGAGCGAATCACGGAGGCGGCTGTACACTTCCGCGCCCGCGCGCATCGCCTCGGTGAAGGAGGGTGCATTCAGCGGCGCGATCATGAATCCCCGAAAGTCCACGCGGTTCTTTGCATCGCGACCACCGCTCAACACGTGGAAATTGGGTACAGGCAATCGTGGCGGTGCGGGATGCGGTAGCCACTGGTAGAGCGGTGCGTCGTCCGCGCGGGCAAACGCTCGTGCGGCCGCCATGGAAACGCCGATGGTCGCCTTGGCGCCGAGCTGCTCACTCCCTGCGGAGGGAACGAGGGAGTTCAGCGCCGAATCGAAGTCGCTCAGTGAGTGCCAGGTGCGGCCTTGTACAAGATCAGCGATTTCGCCGTTGACCAACGCCACGACGCCCGGGACGTCGTCCCCGTGGCACGGCGTGCCCGAGACCGCCGCGACGATGCCGACTGCCGAGCCCGCGACCTCGAAATGAACCCCGATCACCGTGTGGCGCTTGGAGTCGAAGATCTCCGACGCCGACAGGTGCGTCACCTGATACCCCACGAACGTTACGCTTCGGGTCCGGGCTGAGCGCTCATCTTGGAGGCGACCGAGTGGCTCCAATACCCTGCCTGCGGCCGTCGAGCCCGCCACGGCGTCGCCGTCGTCTGTCCGGCTCGTGACGACACTGCTCGAGAGGTCACCCTCGTCAACGGCACGATCGTGTGCCATGCTGACAGCCAAGTGCACGGATCGCGACGTATGCAACGCTGTGCGCGCAGGGCTCGTATCCATATGCATGGACGAGGACGTTTGCGCGCGGTTCCGACCGACACGAGCAGTAGCGGCCAGAGTTCCGCTGTCGGGCGTTCGGGATACACCCCGGCGTTCTCCATGATGGTCGTAATGGAAGGATGCACCGAGCGAGGGTGCTCGCCCCAGGCTTCTCCGGCTAGCCACGTCGCTGCTTCCAGAACGCTCATCCGCCCGTCCCAAGGCTGATGCACTCCAGGCTCCAATATCGGCAACCGATCGGGGACAGACCGTGATGGACATGGGCTCAACATGCCACCTCCCTTGGCTCGGTAGGAACCGTCAGCCAAGCGGCACTTCCGATCGCCACTCGAGGCGGCCGGGGCGGGGTCCATCGCCCATGCAGCACCACCAGCGAAACAGCTGGGGTCTTGCCGGTCCAGAGTGTACGACAACGCCCGGCTACGACGCAACGAGCCCGGTGCTGACGTGCCAAGTTCGATCGTCCGGCACGCTTTCGGTGCACGGCCGTGCACCGCCGGTTCTCTCGGTCGCCAGCGTGGCGAGGCGTGGCTCGAACGTGTCTGCGACCCGTGCAGTTACGAAGCCAAGAGATGCGCCATCAATAGACGCGCTCGCTGCTGGCGCCAGAAGCGTGGATCTATGCCCGTCGAGAAGGGGCGCCGGAGGTCATCCCGACGATTTGCACCGGTCGGTCGTGAACGTGCGGAGAGCCCGGCTCGGCTACGCCAGACGGTGATGCGCGTGCTCGATCGGGTTCACGGCTACAATGATGAGAGCCAGAGGATGCCCTGGCGGGTCGCCGGCTCGAACTGCCCCGTATGGGGTTGATGGCCTCTACGCAAGGATCGCAACTGCTTGGAGGTCGGTAGGCATGGTGACATCCGTTTCCCTTGACGTCCGTACGACATCAGGTGGCCCGCACTCGCGCAGGCCTGGAGCATTCCGGCGCATCCTGGTCGGATTCGATGGATCACACGAGTCCAAAGCAGCTCTGCGTATGGCCACCAGCCTCTCGGACGAGTTGCAGGGTGAAGTGCGGGTCCTGATCGTCGTTCGCCCGTCTGCCCGTGTCGACACCCCGGAAGAACTCGCACGTCTGGCGGCCGCCCGGCGCGACAGCCTGTACCGAGAGCTGGCGCACCATGGAGAAGGGTCGGGTGACGAGCTCGAACGCCGGGTCGTCTTTTCGAGTGATCCCGTCCGCGCGCTCGCGCAGCATGCCCAAGAGCACGGGTTCGACCTGATCGTCGTCGGTGCATTTGACGGCGAACCTCCGGTTCACCCCGACATCAGGCACGCGGTGGAGCTGCTCGAGCGACACCCGTGCCCTGTTCTCGTGGTATGAGACCCAGCGGGGACGAAGCGAGCGGGTCAGGGTGTCTCGCGGACGGCCAGTACGACGATGGCTCGCATCACGGGCGCCCAAGTTCTCGATGAAGCCCGAAACGCTCGCGGCTCTGTTGCTGATGGCGTCTGCCTCGAGGACTCGACAGTACAAGGACGAGCAGCTGTCGACATCACAGGAGCCTCGGCGTAGCAGGCCGCGACGGGCATCGAGCTCGAGATCGAGCATCGGCGGAAGGCTCGGTGACGACGAAGTGCTGCTCCTGTGGCGCGCACTGCTTCGTTTCCGCTCCGGCCGCGATCCCGCGTGCGCCCGAAGGGGTACACCGCCCGCAAGCTCGTGCCCTCTCTACGATGCTTGTCCGCGGTGGAACGCTCGCTCGCCGAAAGGTGATGTCGTGGGCTCCGATGAAGACCTCGACCGGGACTCGTGGTCGTGCAGTCGCCTCCTCGACTTGCTCGACCCCGAGGTGAATTGGATTGGACGGCGACGGTAGTCCGAAGGCACGTCAATCCGAGGTCGTGTCTCAATCGTCCAGGATTCCCTCACGCTGTCCTTCGTTCTGTACGGTCTCCTCTGGACGCCACAGGTTCCCGAGGTACGCCCCCGTAGGCTTGTGCGACCGGACGAAACCGCGGATGTACCCGGCGAGGGGCGCTGGGCGCAGCTTCAAGGTGCCGAGCATGTCGAGGGGCACGAATGCGGGCTCGAGGTGCTCCTCGAGACGCTGCGGAAGCGCTGACCGGTCGCGCTCGGACGCCAGAAAGACGATCTCGATCAGGTGGTGCGTGCGCCTCCAGTCCGAGGTCTCGAGCACGAACGCGATCCTCTCGGCCGCGATGTCGAGCCCGGTCTCTTCCAGCACTTCACGGCGCGCGGCAGCTGCGCTCGACTCACCGGCGCGTGGCGTGCCACCCGGCAGCACCCAGATGTCCCCGAGGTCGGTGCGCCTGCACAAGAGGACCGCTTCGTCACGAAAGAACAGCACGGAGCACCGAAGCGGGACGAGGCTTCCGTCATCACTGGGTGTCGGAGATCCATCGTCGAATAGCGGAGCCGTATGGCTTCGGCCATCCTCTTGATCGCCCAGGAGGCGGTCGTCGGTCACGGTCTGACCCCAGCGTGCTCGCTCCGTGTCGCAGCGATCCAACTTTTCGCGTCCCGCGGAAGGAGGCCCGTCGCGACCACGGACCAGGCTCCTTCGTCCCAGTCGATGACGTTGGCGCATCCGGTGGGTTGTGTGATGCGGCGCGGCCCGCACAGCGAAGGATCAAGGGCGTGGAGAATTTCGCAATTCACCGCCTCGTGGCTCACTGCCACGAATGGCGAGCGGTTTGCGCGTCGAATGTCCTCCACGGCCTCGAGTGCTCGGACTCGGACCTCCGCGCCCGGCTCCACTCCGGGTGCATCGTCCACCGAGCCCCATTCG
Organism: Acidimicrobiales bacterium; assembly: GCA_030043315.1. Classification (GTDB taxonomy): domain Bacteria; phylum Actinomycetota; class Acidimicrobiia; order Acidimicrobiales; family RAAP-2; genus JAJYVT01. The sequence goes on along the minus strand of JASHYA010000213.1, from coordinate 15,651 downwards.
GCCTCGATCTCCTCGATGGTCCACCCGGCCCAGCGGCCATAGTCCCGATCACTGAGTCTCGGGTCGATCCGGACGGGGACGCCGAGGGCCGAAGCGACGGCTTCAGCCGTCTGGAGAGCCCCGCAGAGCGGACTGCTCATCACAACGCTTGACCCCGATCTCGCCAAGGCATCGCCGAGCAACAGCGCCTCGACACGCCCGACATCATCGAGATCGGGATCGAGCCGTCCGCGTAGCTGGCCACGCGCGTTGAGCCTGGTTCTGCCGTGCCGTGCCAAGTAAAGCCGGCCTCTCCGATCGGCGCCATGGTTCGCCGTGCCCATGTCCGGACCTCCTGCAACACACGGATCTGTGCAGGAGCCATCAGCCTGTCGGCAGAAGGGCGAGCTCCATCGCCGTCTCCAACACTACCAGCGGATGGGCCTGCTCCGGCACACGCCGAAAGATCTTCTCGCCCAGAACTTGGCCGATCGTCCAGTCTTCGACCGAGGTGCGGATATGAACCCTCGGAACGAGGAACCCAGCCCGCGGGAGGCGCCAGCCGGCCTCTGCGGCGTAGGCTCAGGACTGGCGATGGAGCTCGCCGTTGAACGCCCCAAGGCTGATGGCTCCTGTCATCGGACGGCACCGACAGGAGGACAGCGTGGCGAGAGCTACCCGTCCGGAGGTTCCGCAATCGCCGTCGCTCAACGGACCGCGTGTCGGGCACCGCGCGAGACCGCACGAGCGACAACTGTCTGATCAGCCGTTCCCGACAGGGCACCTCCCCACCGGACCTGCCACGACAGCCCGGACCCGGGCGACTCCGGCGCCGAGCGTGCTCTGGCTCGCGACTTCCGCCGCTGCCGGCTTCCATTGTCCCATGCCCAGATACTTCCCCGATTTGCACCTGGACCAGATCGTCGAGGGGGTGGTCGCCGGGCTCGACCAGCTCGACCAATCGGCCATTGGTCCCGTCTTCTACCGTCGCCTGTCCGATCCGGACGAGGTGCGCTACCGGCAGGAGGTCTTCGCGGATCTGGAGGAGCGGGACCTGCTCGCCGCGGTGTCCCGGTTCGTAGACGCGATGCGTGCAGTGCGCAAACTGCTTGCCACCGCGGCGGACAACCCACATCCAGCTCAGGCTGGCCGGTGGTATCTCGACGCGGCCTGGAGCTACCTCAAGGCGGTCGACGAGCTGGCTCAGGGGTTGGTTGCAGCCGACGCCAAGTCTCGTGCGATGCAGGCGCTTGCGGACTATGTGGCGGCTCTCGCGGCCTCGGAGCGCTTCGGTCTGTTGCGGTCGGACTGCGCGCACGTCCGAGAACGGTTGGCATCCGTCCGCTACTGTGTGCATGTCCGCGGCCCACGGATCACGGTCACCGAATTTCGCGGCGAGTCGGACTACGGCAGCGAGCTTCAGCAGGCCTTTCAACGGTTCCGCAATGGCGCGGCGCGTGACTATAGCGTGCCGGTGCGCGATCGGGAGCACCTCGACCGGGTCGAGGCACAGGTACTCGACCGCGTCGCGATGCTGTTCGCTTCCGAGTTCGCCGAGCTCGAGCAGTTCCGCTCCAAGTGGCAGGACTTCGTCGATCTGGTGCTGGACCGATTCAACCGCGAGGTGCCGTTCTACCTCGCCTTCTTGTCCTGGATCGAGCCCCTGCGACGCGCCGGCCTGCCAATGTGCTGTCCCGACGTCGTGTGGCGCCCGAAAGAGTCCGAGGTGCACGATTCCTTCGACTTGGCGCTCGGACGCAAGCTCGTCGCCGAAGGGGGGACCGTCGTCACGAACGACTTCTCCTTCACCGAGGACGAGCGGATCCTCGTCGTCACGGGTCCCAACCAGGGCGGAAAGACCACCTTTGCCCGAATGTTCGGCCAGCTCCATCATCTTGCCGCGCTCGGGTGCCCCGTCCCTGGAACTGCTGCCAGGCTCCGTCTGTGCGACGACATCTTCACCCACTTCCAGCGTGAGGAGGATCTCGGCGCGACAGCCGGACAGCTCGAGGAGGACCTCCGGCGCATCCGGGAAATGCTCCTCTCCGCGAGAGCCGACTCGGTGCTCGTAGTGAACGAGATCTTCACGTCGACGGCACTGCAAGACGCGTCGTTCCTGGGCCGCATGCTCATCGAACGCGCGTGCGAGATCGGGCTGGTCGGTGTGTATGTCACCTCCATCGACGAGCTCGCGTCCCTGAGCTCCTCGACCGTCAGCCTGGTGAGCATGGTTGACCCCGCCGACCCTTCCATCCGCACGTTCAAGCTGTTGCGACGCCCAGCGGACGGTCGCTCCTACGCGGCCGCCATCGCCCGAAAATACGGATTGAGCTATGAACAGCTCGCCAGGAGATTCGCAGGATGAAGGTGCACCTCATGTTCCGCGAAACCGACTTCTCCACCGGTACGGTCCGCCCCTCGACAGAGCCGCTCCCGGCTGGCGCGCTCGATCTCGTCAGGGATCTCGACCTCTCCACGATCTGGGCTGCGATGGCCGACGGGGCCCCCCACCTCTGGGAGGTTGCGCGTGCGGCGACGCTCGCCCTGGCAACCGAGACTGAGACCGTACGGTTCCGTCAGGAGGTTCTCTCTGACTTTCGTACGCACCCCGAGTGCGCACGGCAGCTCTACACGCTCGCCTGCGACGCAATACAGGGCCACAAGCACATCGACGCCACACTGCGACGCACCCCGGCGAGCACGCTTCGGCGCACCGTCGAGGGCATCGCGCCTCTCTTGGCCCACCTGGAACGGCTCCGAGCGTTCGCCGATGCCTACGAGGGACTCGTCATCTCAGAGGGCGTGACCAGGCTGGTCGCCACGCTCCGAGCGGAGCTCGACGAGTCCTACTTCGCCGAGATCACCGCACATCTCGGCCAGCTGCGCTTCAAAGACGGCATGTGGATGAGCGCACAGCTCGGCGCGGGGAACAGGGGGACGGGGTACGTACTGCGAACGCCCCGCGACGCACAGAGCATCGACCGGAGTGGCGCGCTGAAGCGACGGAGACGGCCGGCCGGGATCGATGCAGCTCGGTCCTTCTCGTTCGAGGTGCACCCGCGGGACGAGGCCGGGCAGGAAGCGCTCACGAGGTTCCAGGACCGTGGACTGAACCTGGCAGCCAACGCCCTTGCGCAGTCAACCGACCAGATCCTGGGCTTCTTCGCCCAACTTCGGACAGAGGTTGCTTTCTACCTCGGGTGCCTGAACCTCGAGCGGCGCCTCGGCTCGATCGGGGCACCGATGTGCACGCCGGAGCCCGTTGATGCCGGAACGGTCCCGATGCTGGCTGCCGAGGGGATCTACGACCCGGCGCTGGTGCTCCGCACCGGGGCGCGCGCCGTCGGCAACGACGTCGACGCGGACGGAAGGAAGCTCGTGATGATCACGGGGGCGAACTCCGGAGGGAAGTCGACCTTCCTACGTGCAATCGGGCTCGCCCAACTGCTGATGCAGTGTGGTATGCAGGTCTGCGCGACGAAGTATCACTCGTCGCTGTGCGACGGCTTCTTCACGCACTTTACGAGGGGCGAGGATCCCTCGATGCGGCGTGGAAGGTTTGAGGAGGAGCTGTCACGGATGCGAGGGATCGCGGACAGCCTCACCCCTCGCGCTATGGTGCTCTTCAGCGAGTCCTTCACCGGTACCGCGGCGAGGGAAGGTTCTGAGGTCGCGCGTGAGATCGTGCTCGCGCTCCTGGACGCGGGAGTCCGGGTAGCGTTCGTGACCCACCTTTACGACCTCGCAGAGAGCCTCTTCCTGGAGACCGCCGGGTCGGCGTTGTTCCTGCGAGCCGAGCGCCGCGGCGACGGTGAGAGAACGTTCAAGATGTTGGAGGGATCCCCTCTCTCGACGAGCTTTGCGCCCGACCTGTACGACCACATCGGTGGGTTCGGGTCACTCCCGAGCGCGGAGGTGTGAGCGGGCCGAAGGCACACGGCGGGCGCGCTCGTCGTCGACACCACGAGAGGCCACCTTGAAGGTGGTGAGCTTCGCCGCTCGGGTAGTCGAGGAAGCAAGCGCGTGTCGCAATCCCCGTCCACGTCGAACAGGTTGGCTATCGTCTCGGCAGCGGGATGAAGCCCCCGTCGGGCTCCGGCTCCGGAACTGCCTCACTGGGCTGATGGCCTCTGTACAAGCGGTCTGAACCTGTACGGAGCGTCCATGGCAACGGTCAATGGTCCACGGTCGAGCAGAGGTGTCTCACGGTGGCGCGCCTTCGTTGGTCACCGAAAGCGGCGAGAAGTTGTCGCTTTGCCGGATGTGCCACTGACTCTCGTTGATTCGTGGCACGCTCCGGCCGGGGACTCATGGTTGGGACGCGCACTCCCGACGATGATCGGGGCAGTCGGACTGCTCATGCTCGCAGGCGCTGTGTATTTCGCGCTTCACGATGGTCGCAACGTGGGGATTGCGCCGCCGGTGTTCCTCGGCTTACTGGGGTGTCTCGCGGGCTGGCTCGTCTGGAAAGTCGTTGGGACGGTCTCGCTGGTCAGCAGGGCCTTGGACAACACTCTCGTGTGCCGCGCCGCACGTCGAGAGTGGCTGTTGGGCCCCGATGAGATCCTGGCCGTGAAGGGCGATGCGTACGGGCTCTTCCTCGTGCTGGTCACGATCCGGGGGAGGATCTGGCTGTGGGCTCAGATGGACGATCGCTCGGGGCTCCTGACTGCAATCCGACGATCGAACCCGCATGTGGAGGTGGACAGGTACGCGGAGGCGCGCCGGTCGTAGGGGCAGCACACTGGGTGGTCGTCTTGCTCGATCACGCGAGCACGCATCGGGGCCACACTGGGCCAGCCGTCGTCGGGGGTGCCCGCTGCACCGGTGCCGGCATGCCGTGCTTCGCGCAGTCCGCCAGACCGGTGGATCGCGCCCCCGCCGAGTGGGACGACGCGACAACCGCCTCTGCCGCAGTGCCGCAATCGGATGTTGCGCAACCTCCGGCGACGGATCCCGTCGGAGGCGCGGCGAGCCAATCGTCCTCGGGAGCAGGTCCGGTCTCGACAGATTGCTGACCGGTGCACCGGGATGATCGACCAGATCGATGCTGTGGCGCTGCGTCCCCTCGAGGTCTGGATCGCGTACGGCCGGGCCGTACACACAAGCATCCCGATGGGCACGCGGTAGCGTTCGATGGCGATGGAGCTCGCCTTTACGCCGGACGGCTGATGGCTCCTGCACCCAGTCCAATGCTGCAGGAGGTGCCGGTACGGACATGACCAGCCAGAGCTCGGACAGGACGGGCCGTCTCTACCTGGCCCGTCACGGCAGGACCGACCTGAACGCGCGCGGCCTCCTCCGTGGACGTCTCGATCCCGATCTGGACGCGGCCGGACGCGACGAAGCCCTCCGTCTCGCCGACGCGTTGGTGGCGTCGGGCGTCGCCGCGGTCGTGAGCAGCCCACTCCGCAGAGCGATCCAAACGGCCGAAGCCATCGCCTCTTCCCTCGGTCTCTCCATCCGGTCCGACGCCAGGCTCGCCGATCGGGACTACGGTCGCTGGGCCGGATGCACCGTCGAGCAGGTCGAGGCGGAATGGGGCTCCGTGGACGACGCCCCCGGCGTCGAGCCGCTCGCGGACGTACGCGCCCGAGCGCTCGAGGCGCTGGGAGAGATCCAGGCCGGCGCCCGATCACCGTCGGTGGCCGTGAGCCACGACGCGGTGAACCGCACGGTGCTCGGCGTGCTCGACCCCACCCTGCGCGATGCGAACCGCGTCGCGCAACCCACCGGGTGCGTCAACGTCCTCGACTGGGACGACGGCTCGTGGTCCGTGCGCGCGACCGGGCTGCTCCCCACGGACCCGCAGCTCGGAGCGCTCCAGCGCGGCGCGCTCGAGCGGAGGTCGAACCGACGCTGAGGACGGATCGGACCGGTGCGGACCGGACCGGTACGACCGGTTGTTCCGTGGTCGAGACGGCGATCGGCGATCCGTGCGATCTCCGGCCCGGCGCACGGCAACTACGGCGCGCTCGCCGCAGCGCCGCAGAACGGAGCCGCTCGGTGCTGCCCGAACGCCGTCAGGAGCGCCCGGACGCCGTGTTCGTGCGGTTCGGCACGCTCGTCGAGTCGAAGCGCCGCCCGCCGGCCCTCGCGGGGTAGTCCGCGGTTTCGTTCGGGCGAGGAAGCCGGCAGGAGCGGACCTCGGCAACTTCTGGTGTCCCGAGGAGCGCGTCCCCACGCTCCCAACCTCGGGAGCCGACAGCTCGACGACCGACGGCGGACCTCGCGGTCATCGGCGTTGCGACGGACCCGACGCCTGCATTCTATGATCGGGCGCAGGCGATGGAGTTCGCCGGTTCGCCGCAAGGCTGATGACTCCTGGTCGAGGTGCACGTTCACGTACCCAGGAGGTGACCCGGCAGTGGTGAATCCCGAAGCGCTCCTCGGCGGGCGCGGGTCGATGCGCCGGCCGCGCCGGGACGCGCCGGCCGCGTCAACAGCTTCGCCGGCATCAGCGCGCGTCCTGTAGGCGACCATGACGGCACCGGAGGCGAAGGGAACGGCCGCGCAGCCAGCCAAAGAACGCCGCCCTCGATCGGCCGCACTGCGCTTCGTCGTGATCGTGGGCATCATGAGCTTCTTCGCCGATTTCACCTACGAAGGTTCCCGGAGCATCGTCGGCCAGTACATGGGGTTGCTCGGTGCCGGCGCGCTGGCGATCAGCATGGTCAGTGGGTTCGGCACACTGCTCGGCTATGGACTGCGGTTGCTGTCGGGGCCCGGCGCGGACCGTACCGGCAGATACTGGCCGATCACGATCGCCGGTTACGTCCTCCAGATGACGGTGGTGCCCCTCCTCGCGCTGGCGGGGAGCTGGGAGGTGGCGGCGGTGCTCATCGTCGCCGAGCGCGTCGGCAAGGCGACCCGCAACCCGCCTCGCGACGCGATGCTCTCCCACGCTGCCGACGAGATCGGCTACGGCTGGGCCTTCGGCCTGCACGAGGCGCTCGACCAGTTCGGCGCGACCTTCGGGCCGCTGTTCGTCGCGCTGATGCTGCTGTTGTTCCACCACGACTACAAGTGGGCCTTCGCGCTCCTGGCGGTGCCCGCGGCGATCGAGCTCGTCTTCCTCGCGGTCGCGAGGCTCTCCTACCCGAACCCCTCCGACCTCTCGCCGGCCAAGGCAAGGATCACGACCACCGACAGGATGCCGAGAACGTTCTGGGTGTACCTCGTCGCGGCGGCGTTCGTCGGCGCCGGATTCGCAGACTTTCCGCTGATCGCCTTTCATTTCGAGCGAGCCCGGATCGTGTCGACGGACCTCGTCCCCGTCTTCTACGCGGTCGCGATGGCAGTGGGCGGCGCCGGGTCGCTGGTGTTCGGCCGGCTGTTCGACCGCTTCGGGATGCGGCTGCTCGCCCCGCTCACCCTTCTCTCCGCGGTGTACGCGCCCCTCGTGTTCCTGGGCGGCTTCTGGGCGAGCCTCGCCGGCGTCATGCTCTGGGGGGTGGGCACGGGTGTGCAGGAGTCCATCATCCCTGCCGCGGTCGCGCGCATGGTGAGCGGGGACCGCCGCGCGTCGGCGTTCGGGATCTTCACGGGCGGTTACGGCGTCGCGTGGTTCGCCGGCAGCACCGTCATCGGCGTGCTGTTCGGCGTGTCGTTACCGGTCGTCGTCGCGTTCACGATGGCGAGCGAGGTCGCGGCGCTCCCGTTCTTCGTCGCGGCCGCGCGGCGGGCGCGAGCGACGGGCGAGGGGCGATGAGCGCGACGGGCGGGCGCGCGGGCGCTGGGCAGCCGGCGCTGCACGTGACCGCTCCCGAGGTCGGCTTCGTCGGGTCCACGTCCGGCATGACCGGGGCCCAGCTGAGGAGCGTCCAGATCCTGCTCATGGAGTACGGCCCCGTCGAGCTGCACCTCGCCGGCCGGCACGGTGCCGACGAGCAGGTCTGTGAGATCGCCGACCGCCTCCGGTTGTGGCGGATGGTGCATCCGGGCACCGCCGGAGAGCCTCCGTCCTGCACGGCGGACGTCCTGTTCCCCGCAACGTCCGATGACGAGCGGTTCTCCGGGATCGTCGACGCGGTGGGTGTGCTCATCGCCGCCCCGTGCGACGCGCACCGGGCTCGGGAATGCCGGACGTGGTGGACCGTGGAGCGCGCTCGTGCGGCCGGCAGGCCCGTCGTGCTCGTCCGTGCCGACGGTTCCACTGTGAGGTGGGAGGGTCGTTCGAGAGCCTGATTCCGCCGTTCGAGCCGAGCGACCCTATACCTTCGGGACCTTGGACCGGTGGGAGCCGGTCGGGCCGAGACCAACATGGCTCTTGCGGCACGAGGAGGTGGTGTGGTGATCACCGTGCGTGAGCTGCACGCGGTGGAGGTCCTGGACTCGCGGGCACGCCCGACCCTCGCGGTCACGTTGGCGGCCGACGGCGGCCTGCGTGCGCGGGCCGGGGTGCCGGCCGGCGCCTCCACGGGCTCGCGCGAGGCGGTCGAACGACGGGACGGCGACCCCGCGCGGTACGCCGGCCAGGGTGTGCTCGGCGCGGTCGCCGCGGTCAACGGCGAGATCTTCGACGCCCTGGCGGGACGTGCCTTCGCGAGCCTTGCCGAACTGGACGCGCTGCTCGTCGAGCTCGACGGCACCGTGGACAAGTCCCGGTTGGGGGCGAACGCGGTCGTCGGGGTGTCCATGGCCGCCGCCCGTGCCTTCGCCGCCTCCCGCGGGGTCCCGCTCTGGAGCTACTTCGGCGGATCGCTCGGCACGCCGCGCCTGCCCGTCCCGCACTTCAACGTCGTCAACGGCGGCGTGCACGCGCCCAACGAGCTCGAGTTCCAGGAGTTCATGCTCGCCCCGCTCGGAGCCCCGAGCGCGACCGAGGCGGTGCGGGCCGGCGCCGAGGTCTACGCCGTCCTGCGCAAGCTGCTCCTCGCGCGGGGCCTGTCGGCGGGGTTGGGAGACGAGGGCGGGTTCGCACCGGAGATCGCCCGCCCCGAGGAGGTGCTCGAGCTGCTCGTGGAAGCGATCACGGCAGCCGGGTACCGCGCCGGGCGCGAGGGTGTGGCGATCGCGATGGACCCGGCTTCGAGCGAGTTCTACCGCGACGGCGGCTACCACGTGGCCGGGGAGTCGCTCTCGACCGACGACATGATCGACCGCTACGAAGAGATGGTCGACCGGTTCGGTGTATGGCTCCTCGAGGACGGCCTCGCCGAATCGGACTGGGAAGGCTGGGAACGGCTCACCGCGCGTCTCGGAGAGCGCGTCGAACTGGTGGGCGACGACATCTTCTGCACGAACCCGGCGATCATCACCGACGCGATCTCGCGCAAGGTCGCCAACGCGTCGCTCATCAAGGTCAATCAGATCGGCACCGTCAGCGAGACGCTCGACGCCATGCGGGTCTGCCGGCAGGCGGGGTACGGCCAGTTCGTCTCGCACCGCTCTGGAGAGACCGACGACGACTTCATCGCCGACCTCGCCGTCGGCACCGGTTGCGGCCACATGAAGAGCGGGGCTCCGGCGAGGGGAGAACGGGTCGCCAAGTACAACCGGCTGATCGAGATCGAGGATGCGACCGACCTCCCCTACGGGCTCGGAGACGCCGCTTCCTGACGGCCGTTCCCGACCGTTCGATCGCCCGCTCTCGTGCACGAGGAGCACGGCCGTGCCGCTGGACCGGCGCGGAAGGTACTATGCGACCACGCGATGAAGCCCGCGACGTGCAGGGCTGTCGAGGCCTGCTGATGGCTTCTACCTGAGATCTGGCTCGTCACCAGGAAGGTAGAAGCGTATGGGTGTAACGCTCCAAGTCCTCCAGAGCCTCGTCGTGGTCGTCCTCGCGCCGCTCTACGTCGGCACCCTGGCGAGGGCGGAAGCCATCGTGTCCTCGAAGCGCGGGCCGAGCGTCCTCCAGCCCTACCGCGACCTCGCGAAGCTGCTTCGCAAGGGCTCGCGCCAGAGCGAGCACACCTCCTGGATCTACGAGGGCGCTCCGTTCGTCGCGTTCGCGTGTTATCTCACGGTCTCGGCGATCGTCCCGATCATCACGAACAACCCGCTCCCCCTGGCATTCATGGCAGACCTCATCGGAGGCGCGTTCGTCCTCGGTCTCGCGGGCTTCGCAATGGCACTGGCAGCCCTCGACACGGGCAGCGCCTACGGCGGACTCGGAGCGAGCCGAGCGAGCTGGATCGGCAGCCTCGTCGAGCCGGGGCTCATCGTCGTCTTCTTCAGTGTCGGGGCCCTGTCCGCCTCCGACAACCCCTACCTCATGAACCACGCAGTCGCTGCGGGAGGCGTCGTCTGGGTGCTGCCGACCCACCTCCTCGGGATGCTCGCCTTCTTCATGCTGGTGCTCGTGGAGAACGGCCGTATCCCCATCGAGAACCCTGCGGGCACCCTCGAAGTGTCGATGATCGAAGAAGGCCGCGTGCTCGAGTACGCCGGGCGCCACTACGCGCTCATGCGCTGGGGCTCGTACATGAAGTTCTTCATCATGTCGGCGATCTTCATGAACGTGTTCGTGCTCCCGTGGGGTCTCGGCGACGGCACCAGCTACTCGGGAGCTCTGCTCGGTGTCGTCGTGCTGGCCGGCAAGCTCGCGCTCTGCGGCCTGTTCGTCGTCCTCATCGACACCTCGTTCGCCAAGCTCCGCTTCTTCCGGATCGCGGAGTTCCTCGGCGCGTCATTCCTCCTCGCGCTGGTGGGCGACGTGACGGCGTACGTGATCGCCCGATGAGGGTCCCTGCAGTGACCCTGGCTTCCGCGAGCCTCCAGCAGCTCTCCTCGAGCAGCGCAGCGAGCACCCTGGTCTCGCTCAGTGCCGTCCTCATGCTCGTCCTCTCCTTCGCATGCCTCGGCTCCAAGCTGTTCAACCGGTACGTCGCGTACTACGGCGCGCAGTCGATCGTCTTGTCGTTCGCCGCGGCGGTGGTCGCCGTCCGCTTCCACAGCGCCGAGCTCTGGGCGCTGGCGGCCTTGACCCTGGTCCTCAAGGGCATCGCGATCCCGGTCGCGACGCGCCAGCTGCTGCTCGAGCGGCTCGACCTTCGTCGCGACGTCGCCCTGTCTACGGGGCTGTCCACCTCGCTGATCGTGGGGGCACTCCTCACCACGTTCGCCTACCTGGCGATCGGGGACGACACCTTGCCCCACGGGCTCCTCGCCGCGGCGGTGGTGCCGCTCTCGCTGGCGGTGGTGCTCCTCGGCGCCCTGTCCATGGTCGTGCGTCGCCACGCGGTTGCGCAGCTCATCGGCTGGCTCATCACCGAGAACGGGGTCTTTCTCGGCGCGATCACGCTTGCGGCGACGTTTCCCTTCATCGTCGAGGCGGGCATCTTCCTGGACCTGGTCGCGGCCGTCCTGATCATGGTCGTGTTCGTCTCGGGCATCACCCGGCGCCTCGCGCAGGCGACCGCGACAGAGCTGCGGGAGCTCCGCGGATGACCGCGCTCATCTGGGTCGTCGTCCTCCCGCCCCTCGCGGGCTTGGTCGCACTTGCTCCGCGATGCACGACCCGGATCGCGGGCGCAGTGCTCGTCGGCGGAGCGACGGTCTCCTTCGGCGCAGCCGTCGCGATGGCGGCGCTCGTCGTCGGGCGAGGCCACAGCCAGAGTCTCGGGGGCTTCTTCTACGTCGACGCCCTCGCCTCCTTCTTCGCCGTCACGGTCGCCTTCGTCGTCCTGCTCGCATCTCTCGGCTCCGCCGCCTACGTCCAGGCGGAGCGTGACGCCGGCGCCCTCTCTTCGTTCCAGGCACGCCTGTACTTCACCTTCTTCTCGGTGTTCGGCGCGGGGATGCTGGCATCGATGTTCGCAGGGAACCTCGGTCTCCTGTGGGTGCTCATCGAAGCGAGCACGCTCGCTAGCGCCGCGCTCGTCGGACTCGAAGCGAAGGCGCGGTCGCTCGAAGCCGCATGGAAGTACGTGATCATCTGCTCGCTCGGCGTCACGATCGCGCTGGTCGCCACCGTGTTCCTCTTCTACTCGGGCAGCGCGCTCCACCTGAGCTCCGACCAGCGGCTCACGTGGGCCTTTCTCTTCGCGCATGCGCGCGAGCTCCAGCCCGCGAGCCTTCGCCTCGCCTTCCTGCTCGCGGTCATCGGCTACGGGACCAAGGTGGGCCTGGCGCCGATGCACACCTGGCTCCCGGACGCCCACGCCGAGGCTCCCAGCCCTGCCAGCGCGATGCTGTCCGCAGGGCTGCTGAACACCGGCATGTACGCGATCGTGCGCTACGAAGCCATCGCACGGGCCGCGCTCGGCGACCGCTACCCCGAGACGGTCCTCCTCACGTTCGGCTTCCTCACGATGGCGGTCGGGGTCGTGTTCATGATGCGCAGCGGCAATTACAAGCGCCTGTTCGCGTATTCGTCGATCGAGCAGATGGGCATCATCTCGGTCGCGCTCGGCTTCGGCGGGCCCCTCGGCATCTTCGCAGCGCTGTTCCAAGTGCTCACGCACGCCATCGGAAAGGCCGTCCTCTTCCTCACCTCGGGCCACGTGTCGCTGGGCTACAAGACGCGCGAGATCGGCGGCGTGCGCGGGACGCTCGGCGCGCTCCCGTTCGCCGGAGGGGTCCTCCTGCTCGCGTCGCTCGCGGTCGCCGGCACCCCGCCGTTCGGGGTCTTCCTGAGCGAGCTCACGATCGTACGGGCGGGCTTCGCCGGCGGAGCCTCGGGATTGGCCGGACTGTTCCTGCTGCTCGTGGTCATCGGGTTCTTGGGGCTGGTGGGCAGCGTCCTTTCCATGAGCACCGGCGACGTCCCCGAGCCCGCGCCCGTCGCCTACCCGACGACGTCGGGACGGGTGCTCGCAGCAGCGCCGCTCGTGGCCGGCCTCTCCTGCCTCCTCGTGCTCGGCGTCTTCGTGCCCTCCGGCCTGAGCGAGCTCCTCCTCCACGCGGTGAGGGCGATCTCGTGAGCCGGGTCGACGTGGTGCGGGCCGCTCCCGGAGACTTCGAGACCGTCCTCCTCCGGCTCCTCGGCGCTTCCGACGCACGGGTCGCCGACCTGTTCGCCTCGACCGCCTCGACCGCCCCGGCCGCCCCGGCGGCCCCGGCCGCCCCGACCGCCCCGGGGGGCCCGGACGGTGCGCAACCCGACAGGGCGATCACGCTCCGGGCGATCGTGGCCTCCGACGCCGAGGGTGGGTACGTGGTCGTGGAATCGGACTTCGAAGACGGCGTCTACCCGCCGCTCTCCGACTTGTCGCCGGCGACGTTCGTCGAGGAGTGCGAGATCTTCGAGGAGTTCAGCGCGCGCCCCATGGGCGGCAAGCCGTTGAACCGGGTCCTCGTCCCCCCTCACGCCGAGACCGACTTTCCCCGACTCGGCACAGGCCCACCGGTCGTCGAGCCCGGCGTGCGGGCACCGCACGTGGTCGCCGGCCAGGCGTTCGAGTTCCCCGTCGGCCCCGTGCGGGGCGTCGGGCAGGAGTCGCTGTACATGGGGCTCGTCACCACCGGTGAAGAGGTCCTCGACCTGTACCTCCACCAGTGGCACAAGCACCGTGGCATCGAGCGCCGCGTGCACGGGTGGCCCGCGGAGCGCGCCCTCTTCCTCGTCGAGCGTGCCGAGGGCCTCTCCGCGGTCGCCACCGCCTGGGCGTTCTGCCGAGCCGTCGAACGCGCCGCGGCGGTCGCGGTCCCGGCACCGGTGGAGCGGACGCGGGCCGTCGCGCTCGAGCTCGAGCGGCTCTACAACCACGCGGCGGCAGTCGCGGCGCTGTGCCAGTCCACCGGCCTCTCCGTCGGGCAGGCCCAGGCGGAGATCGCGCTCGAGCGCCTCCTCAGGGTGAACCTCGCGGCGGCCGGGCACCGCTACCTGTTCGGGACCCTGGCGATCGGCGGCGTGACGCGGGCGCTCGACGTCTCGGCCGTTCGCGCGCTCCTGCCGGAGGCCGTCGCCGAGCTCCGCCGGGTCGTACGGGCGCTGCGGACCACGAACTCGTTCCTCGACCGCCTCGAGGCGGCCGGCACCGTGCCGCAGGAGACCGCCCGAGGGCTCGGGCTCGTCGGGCCGATCGCCCGCGCGTCGGGCGTGGAGATCGACTGCCGCAGGGACCACCCGTACGGTCCGTACGCCGAGCACCCCCCCGAGGTCCGGACGCGGCACTCGGGCGACGTCCTCGCCCGGATGGAGGTCATGGCCGAAGAGGTGGAGGACTCCCGACGGCTCATCTGGGACCTCACGGCCGCAGGGCTGGACTCCGGGTGCGTCCCGGTCCCGTACGGAGAGCCGGCCACCGGCCTCGGCTGGTGCGAGTCCCCCCGTGGTGAGTCGCTCGCCTGGGTCTCCGTCGACGAAGAGGGGCGCATCGAGCGGCTGCGGCTCCGCCCGGCGTCGGTACGCAACTGGAGGGCGTTCGACGACGCGGCACGCGCACGGAACGTCTTCACCGACGTCCCCATCATCGAAGCCAGCTTCTGGCTGACCGTCGCCGGGTTCGCGCGCTGATGGCCTTCTGGACGCTGCGAGGGCTCCTGCGGGGCGTGGTCACCACGCGGTACCCCGCCGCGGGCCCTCGCGACCAGTGGGCGACCGCGCTCCCGACGCCGCCGCGCTTCGTCGAGGGTCACGTCGGCCCCGACGTCGCATCGCGGGTCGTCGCGGTGTGCCCGAGCCGGGCACTCTGGCTGGACGGCGACGCGCTGGTCCTCGACCTGGGCGCCTGTACCGCCTGCGGCGCCTGCCGGCGGGCCGCGCCCCATGCCGTCCGCGAGAGCGGCGTCAGCGAGCTCGCCGCGCTGCGCCGCGCCGACCTGGTGAAGCGGATCCCTCTGCGAGCGAGCGCGCGGTGAGCGGCCGATCGTCCGACTCGACCGCTCGCCCATCGGGCATCGGCCGCGTCGCGACGCCGCAGCCGAAGGCCGCCGACGCCGAGATCCGGGAGGTGGCGACCTCGCTCGCCGAGTCGGTGCGCTCGTTCCGCCGGAGCCTGCACATCCGTACGGTAGACACCGGGTCGTGCGCCGTGTGCGAGTCCGAGATCCGCCTCCTCGCCGCGCCGCACTACGACCTCCACCGGCTCGGGTTCTTCTTCACGCCGGCCCCCCGCCACGCGGACCTCCTCCTCGTGACGGGCCCCGTCGCGCGCGGGATGGAGGTGGCGCTGCGAAAGACCTACGACGCCATGCCCGACCCCAAGGCCGTGGTCGCCGTCGGCGCGTGCCCGCTCGGGGGCGTGTTCGCGCCCGACGACTGGGTCCACGGGAACCTCGACGCGGTCATTCCCGTGGACGTGTTCGTCCCCGGGTGCCCGCCGAGCCCGCTGGCGCTGCTCCACGGACTCCTCCTCGCGGTCGGGAGGCTCGGCGCCAAGGTGACCGAGGATCCCTTCACCGCGACCGCCACCCCACGGCCGGCCGCGGACGCTCCGCCGCCGACCAAGGCCGTGGAGGTCTCGCAGCCGGCGGTGGCCGCCGAGGCAGCCTCTCGGAGCGAGACGACGTGACCGAGCTCCTGCTCGCCGCCGCCGCCACCTGGGCGGCCTCGTCCCTCCTCGCCCTCGGGGCGCGACGCCAGCCGTTCGTGGCCGGCGCCGGGTGGACGTTCGCCGCCGGTGGTGCGCTGTGCACGGCCGGCGGGATCCTGCTCGCGCTGCGCGGCACGTCGTCCACCATCGTCGCTCCCGGCACCCACGACGTGGTCGGGACCCTCGCGCTGCGCGCCACGCCGATCGCTGCGCCCTTCGCCGTGCTCCTCGGGGTCGTCACCCTGGCGAT
>JASHYA010000023.1 GCA_030043315.1 Acidimicrobiales bacterium | reverse complement strand
TCCAGGACCCCTCGGACGGACATGCGCTTCGCGAGCGGGCCGCCGAGCTGGCCCGTCGTGGCGTCGCTTTAGCCGACGTCTCCGGGCCGACCGGAGATGACGCGCCCGGCCCCAGGGACCTCGTGGTCCTGGAGGAGCCCACCCTCCAGGTCCTCCTCGCGGAGGAGGGGTCGGGAAGACGGGAGCTCGTCCGCGCGGTGCGCGATCTCGCTGCACGCGGGGTCTCCCCCAAGAAGGTGAGCGAGGCCACGATCGGCGACGTCCTGGCTGTGCCGGACGTGGACCTCCTGGTGCTGATGGGGGGAGGCCGTCGGGTGCCCGACCTGTTGGTCTGGCAGGTCGCCTACAGCGAGATCGTCGTGTTGCCCGAGCCCTGGCCGGAGGTCTCCGAGGCGCAGTTCCATGCAGCGGTCTCCGAGTACCAGCGGCGAGACCGCCGCTACGGTGGCCTGGTGGCGTCCCGATGACGTTCACGAAGGTCGCCGTCGTCGGCGGTCTCGCACTGCTCGCCGTCGTCTGCTGGCTCGCTGTGTCGGGGTTGGGCGTGGCGCGCGAGGGCCTCATCAGCTTCTTCGCGCTCGTGCTGCTCGTGGGCGGCGGCAACCTGCTCTCCGGACGCGCCGGCTCGCGCGGCCGTCGCGGGACCACAGCGGTCCGAGATCCGGCGGCGATCGAGCCCGGTGGCGGGCCTGGTGACGGGATGGACGTGGCCCACGACGACGAGCCTGCGAGGTGACGCTGCTCCGTGACTCCGGAGTGGTGCTGCGTACGTACCGCCTCGGCGAGGCGGACCGGATCGTCGTCTTGGTCACCGAGTCGCACGGCAAGGTGCGCGCCGTTGCCAAGGGGGTGCGCAAGACGACGAGCAAGTGGGGCGGCCGCCTCGAGCCGCTCAGCCACGTCGCGCTCCTCGTGTGGCAGGGACGGGGAGACCTCGCCGTCGTGAACCAGGCCGAGGTCGTCGACCACTTCCCGAGCGTGCGCGGCGACCTCGAGCGTGTCGCGTGCGGTCTGTCGATGCTCGAGGTCGTCGACCAGCTGGCGCAGGAGGGCCACCCCGACCCCGGGCTGTACCGGATGCTCGTGGGCGCGCTGCGGGCGCTGGCCGACGAACGCACGGACCCCGTGATGGTGGCGCCCGCCTTCTTCTTGAAGGTGCTCGCCCACGAAGGCTCCGAGCCCGTGCTGGACGAGTGCGCGGCGTGCGGCAGGCCCGAAGCAGAGGTCGACCTGGTCGCGTTCGACCTCACGGAGGGGGGCACGCTGTGCAGGGAGTGCCGGCGCGGGCGGGCGTTGAGCCCCGACGCGCTCGAGGTGGTGCGCGCCGTGCTCGGCGGGGCGCTCGGCCGGGTGCTCTCGGCACCCCGACCTTCCTGTGCCGAGGAGGTGAGCGGGCTCGCCACCGAGGCCATGGAGGTGCACATCGACCGCCGGCTCCGCGCGGCGCGCACGGCGACCAGCCTCACCTGGTGAACGAGCTCGGCGTCTACGTCCACGTGCCGTTCTGCCGGCGCCGCTGCGACTACTGCGCGTTCGCGACGTACACCGACCGCGACGCGCTGATGGAGCGGTACGTCGCCGCGTGCGTCGCCGATGTGGTGCGAGCGACCGAGGCAGGAGAGCTCTGCGAGGCGACGAGCGTCTTCTTCGGCGGTGGTACGCCCTCGCGGCTCCCGGCGCCGTGGCTCGCCCGCATCCTCGCCACGATCCCTCGTGCGCCGGACGCCGAGGTGACGGTCGAGTGCAACCCCGAGGACGCGTCCGGTGCGCGGCTGGACACCTATCGC
Source organism: Acidimicrobiales bacterium (assembly GCA_030043315.1). Lineage (GTDB taxonomy): Bacteria > Actinomycetota > Acidimicrobiia > Acidimicrobiales > RAAP-2 > JAJYVT01. Next base: position 1,960 of record JASHYA010000023.1, on the reverse strand, counting down.
GCGGCGGGCGTGACGAGGATGTCCTTCGGGGTCCAGTCGACCGCGCCCCACGTGCTCGCCGCGCTCGGACGGGGTCACGACCCCGAGACGGTGCCACGGGCCGTCGAGGCGGCTGCGGCCGCGGGGTTCTCACGCGTGAACGTCGACCTCATCTACGGCGCGGCGGGTGAGACCGACGACGATTGGGCCCGCACGATCCACGACGTCCTCACCCTCCCTCATCCACCCGGGCACGTGAGCGCCTACGCGCTCACGGTGGAGCCAGGCACCCCGCTCGCCCGTGATCCGGTGCGTCATCCGGACGACGACGTGCAGGCGTCGCGCTACGAGATGATCGAGGCGGAGCTGTCCGCCACCGGCTACCGCTGGGAGGAGGTCTCCAACTGGGCGCGGCCGGGCCAGGAGTGCCGGCACAACCAGCTGTACTGGCGCCAGGGGGACTACGTCGGGATCGGCTCCGCCGCGCACTCGCACCGGGGAGGTGCCAGCGGCGGCACGCGGTGGTGGAATGTGCGCACGCCGGACCGGTACGTGGCGGCGTTCGAGGCGGGCCGCTCTCCCGTCGCGGGCGAAGAGCACGTGGAGGGCGACCAGTACGAGCTCGAGCGGCTCATGCTGTCGCTGCGCACCCCCGCCGGCGTGCCCGGTTCCGCGCTGCCCGACTCGGCCGAGCTCGACGGCCTCGTCGTCCGGGAGGGGGACCGGGCGGTCCTCACCGTGCGCGGTCGGCTCATGGCCAACGCAGTCTCGTCCATGCTCCTGACGGATGCCGCCGCGCCGAGGGGAACCGTCACCGGGGCGGCGCCCGGAGCAGGCACCCCTGGCCGGTATCCTGCCCCTCTATGACGGCGGAGCCCGAGGTCCCGACAGCCCCGGCGCACGAGCCCGACGACCTCATGGAGAAGGTCGTGAGCCTGTGCAAGCGCCGCGGCTTCATCTTCCAGTCGGCGGAGATCTACGGCGGCTTCCGCTCGACCTACGACTACGGGCCGCTCGGCGTCAACATGCTGCGCAACGTGAAGAACGCCTGGTGGCGGTCGATGGTCCAGCTCCGCGACGACGTCGTGGGCATCGACGCGGCGATCCTTTCGCCGCCGAGGGTGTGGGAGGTCTCCGGCCACCTCGAGAACTTCACGGACCCCCTCGTCGACTGCCGCCAGTGCCAGAGCCGCTGGCGGGCCGACAAGCTCACAGGGCCCTGCCCCACCTGCGGGTCGACCGAGTTCACCGAGGCGCGCCCGTTCAATCTCATGTTCAAGACCCACGCCGGCCCCGTGGAGGACGAGGGCGCGGTCGCGTACCTGCGGCCCGAGACCGCCCAGGGCATGTTCCTCAACTTCGCGAACGTGCTCCAGACCACCCGCAAGCGGCCGCCCTTCGGCATCGCCCAGGTGGGCAAGTCCTTCCGCAACGAGATCACCCCGCAGAACTTCGTCTTCCGGACCCGGGAGTTCGAGCAGATGGAGATGGAGTACTTCGTGCCGCCCGGCGAGAGCGCCAGGTGGCACGACTACTGGATCGACGAGCGATACCGCTGGTACATCGAGCTCGGGATGCCCCCGGAGAAGCTCCGCCTGAGGCCGCACGGGGCCGACGAGCTGTCCCACTACTCGACTGCGACCTCCGACGTGGAGTTCCTCTTCCCCTGGGGGTGGGACGAGCTGGAGGGGATCGCCAACCGCACCGACTACGACCTGCGCCACCACGCGGAGGCCTCCGGCGCGCACCTCGACTACTTCGACCCCGCGACCGGCGAGCGGTACGTGCCCCACGTGATCGAACCCGCCGGCGGCGCGACGCGCACCATGATGGCGTTCCTCCTCGCCGCCTACGACGAGGACGAGGTCTCCGGGGAGGCCCGCACGGTGCTCCACCTCCACCACCGGCTGGCGCCGTACCAGGTCGCAGTGCTGCCGCTCTCCAAGAAGGAGCAGCTCGAGTCGGTCGCACGCGAGGTGCT
>JASHYA010000212.1 GCA_030043315.1 Acidimicrobiales bacterium | reverse complement strand
ATAGCCCTCAAGCGGTTCGTCATCGCGAGTAGGAATATTGGCCCGTTGCAATCGGGAGACCAATCCGGGCAGGTCATCGACGAGTAGTGCGGGGTGTGCCTTACGGGCCGGGTGAAAGTTTGCCTCGACCCCGAGGTGAAGCTTGAGATCTCCCCTCTCGAACCAGCATCCCCCACGCTTTGCGAGATGCTCCGGTTTCGGCCGTTCGGGGATTCCAAGCAATTCAGTGTAAAACCTACGCGCGTCTTCCTCCCGACCAGTTGGCATGGCGAGTTGGACATGATCAATTTTGCGAACCTGCAACCTCAAACCTCCGGTACATTCGAGTTCTCTGAAATCGTTGACAGGACAACCCTAGACATCTGCCATACCAGCGCGTAGGGTCCGAAAACTCGTCCCGGCCGGTCATGCGCCTTATACTCGTTGATGAGTCCGCCCAGAACCTTCTGGCGGCGGTTGCCGGAGATCCATGCTGGCTCCGCTCGTATCGACGATATCTGTCGCCGCGGTGAATGCAACTCAAGACAGCGGTGCGGACGGTGCTCGTTGTAGTGGCGGACGTAGCGGACGAGCACTCGTCGGAGGTGGCCCTCGTTCGCGATGACGAGACGGCCGGTGCACTCGGATCGCACGGTTCGCACCCAGCGCTCGGCGAGGGCGTTCGCGTTGGGCGCACGCACGGGAGTCCGCATGACGCTTGCTCGTCCTGCCACACGGCGTCGAAACTCGAGCCGAACTTCCCGTCGCGGTCTCGCAGGAGGTACATGACGGAGAGGCCTGCGTTGCGCAGATCCTCGGTCACGTTGCGGGCGCACTGGGTCACCCACTCTCAGGTGGGGTTCTTCGTGACGCCGGCGACCGTCGCAACTACGAGCAGGGCACCGCCAACGAGGATCCAGTTGGCGAGTTTGAGACGTATACGTGGCGTAAGAGTGCCAACCCGAGTGAACTGCTCCCGGTTCGCTCCCATTTGCTGTCTCAATGCCTGCGACCAAAGCGATCCCCCAGCCACTACAAGAATTACGGCGCCTACGGCTGACGAGATGGCGACCGCGAGAAGGGGATGCAGATCTGCCAGGTGTCTGGTAGAAAGGATCGCAAGACTGATGCCTAGCGGCAATGATAGGAGTAAACCGAAGACGAGGATCGACATGCCGACTCTAAGGCGCCAGTTCTTTAACATCATTTGCTAGCCCCACGGAGGCGGGTCGAAGAACTCTCATCCGCAAACGCTATGGAAAAGCTCTCGGCCGCGACGATCTGGAGCCAGACGGCCCCTGCGAAGATTGGGACGGTGGACAAGAACCCTGGTATGGCAAGTGGTGGGTAGAAAGCAAGCACCGGCGCCGGAAGAATATCAACTAGTACTCCGATACTTGCAACATTCAATCCCTCCCAAGCGAACTCGACTCCTTCAGCGAAGTGCCACCAATTGACAGCGGAAACGGCATGTTCGATGCTTTGGAAGCCACTTGTTTTGTCACGTCCTGTCGCAGCACGATTCCTGGCGCAACGTTCTGCCTGACCCTGTGAGTTTGAATGTGTTCCAGGGTACAGGAATCCCGTATCAGGGTCGGTGTAAGCACCAGCGAAGCCGAACGGGTTGTAGGACGCGACGACCGATCCGGAAGAGCTCGTCAGTAGCGCGTGGACCCGAGCTGGTACTGGAAGGAACGACGCGTGCGCGGCCACATCGCCGTGTGCATGCTGGCGGCCACCATCGGCGGTGATGGGAAAGGACCTCGCCACCGCAGGGGTCATGGACCCCGACCTCGACGGCCAGGTCCTCTCGGCGCGCCGTGCCTTGGCCGAGCTCGACCGCATCCGCCGAGTCTCACTCGACGCCGGCGACCACAACGTCACCGTCGTCACGAGGAGGAACGCCCTCCAGTCGAAGATCCTCGCCGCCTTCGGCGTGGACACCGGCGACTGGGATCGGGCTGCAATCGCCTGAGCTGGGGCTATGGCGAATCTGTAGGGGAAACACCCCTCGCGCACGCCCCCATCTACCTGCGGTTACGCGAAGGGGCCGACAAAGTCGGGTTTGAGTAGGGCACCTGCCTTGGGGCACCACAGGGCACGCCATATGCAGTGCTGCATCGACGGCAACCCTCGGTCGAGAAGTCGCAGCTCATGGGCCGCGTGCGCGGCGTTCGGAGCCTCGACCGCGAACCCGCAGCTAACCGGCCGTGTGCGCTGTGCCACCCTGCACTGGGCATGTGTGCGCAGAGTTGATAGGGCCCGATAAAAAGCCCCGATAAATGCCAACTTCCACGACTCGACTGAACGCGAAGCCGCTGGTCAGGCGGGCGTGCGTACGCAAGAATGCGCGAACAATCAAGCGAACTGGTTGGTTGGTTGGTGGCGGGGGCGGGATTTGAACCCGCGACCTTCGGGTTATGAGCCCGACGAGCTACCAGACTGCTCCACCCCGCGGCGGAACCATCAGGATACCAGGCGGCTCCGCGAGCCGCTACTGGGGGGTCGCGCCATCGTGGTGCGACCTGAGCCGTGCGACCTCAATCGGACGGTGGCTCCGCACCGAGGTCGATCGGGCCGTGCTCGGCCTCGTGGTCCTTGAGCGAGACGACGATCCGCTCCGCGTCGGCTTCGGCGGTCGCCCCAGCCCGCCCGGTTCGCTGCCCGTAGACGACGGCGCCGAGATTGCGGAGCAGGACGTCGGCCGCCCGTTTCGCCTGCATCGCGTCGAACTTCGCTTGCCCCTTCTGAGCGGCGTCCTTCGCCATGGCAGAGGCGTTTGCCGCTTGCGTCTTGACCTTGTCCAGCAGCCCCATGACCTACCTCCCAGTCAGCCCGACCGCGTCGTACCCGATCCTCGCGCGCCGACCGGACCGCGGCCCCCGGCGGAGAGGTCCAGACGGGCTCACGTCTCGTTCGGGCGGGTGGTGGTCGTGGTGGACGATGAGGAGTGCACGGTCGGCGTCTTGGTCGTCTTGGTCGTCGATCCGGCTGAGGTCGCACGGCCCGAAGCCGAGGTCGCGTTGGGGCTGTTCGCGGTCGCCGAGCTCGATCCACTGCCGAGGAGTTGTTCGGCCTTCGACGTGGCTGTCTGTGCCGCAGCGACCTCGGACTGGTAGCCACCGAGTGTGCCCGCCTTCAAGTCGGACTTGGCCTTCGCAAAGTCTGCAGCTGCTTCGGTGAGCAGAGTGCGCGCCTTGGCGACGGACGCCGAAGAAGACTTGCCCGACGGCGGCGACGGTGACGGCGACGGCGAGACGGTCGGCGCGTTGGGTGTTGTCGTCAGGATGCCGCCTGTGCTCTTGAGGGTCGTCCCGAGCAATGCGTTCAGGGTCGCGCCGAGTGTCCGCCTCATCCGAACCTGCGAGCCGAGCACTGCGATGACGTACTTCAGCTGTGGCTGCACCACCGTCGTCGACTCGACATAGAGAGGGCGCACGTACAGGACCGACCGGCCGACGAGCACAGGAAGGATGTTCCCGAGCTTGACATGGGATCCGTCTTTGTTGAGAAGCGTGATCTTGCTCGAGATTGTCGTTGTCTGCTCGATCGCGTTGTCGGCCAGGATCGGCCCGTTCTTGCTCTTGCCCGGCGGGGTCTCGTACACGTCTAGCTCACCGAACTGTGTGGGGTCGGAATTTCCCACGAGCAGCGCGCGGAGCAGCTGGCTGTCGGTTCCTTGTCCAGCCGCGGGAACGTATGCATCAGTGACGGTGAACGACTGTGTGGTCTCCCCCGGCTCGGCCTCGACCTGGTACACCGGTGTCATCGGCTGATACGAACCGCTGATGACCTGCCCTTGCGGGTTCAGTACGTAGTTGTATTGCAGTTGCTGTGTCGGTGAGCCCACTCCCGTCGTCGGGGACACGACCCAGGCGTCGCCGGCGGTGTAGAACTGCTCGGGAGAGGTGATGTGGTAGCGGCCGTACACCGCTGCCTGCGCCGCGAAGAGGTCGTTCCCGTAGCGCAAATTTTCCCGTATCGACGCAGGCATTGTCGCCTTTGTCGTGAACATCTTGGGGAACGCCGACTCGTAAGCCTGGAGAATTGGGTCCTGCGGGTCCATCGCATAGAACGTCATCTTTCCCGAGTACGCGTTCACCACAACGACCACCGAGTTGCGTACGTAGTTGTAGCTCGACGGAAGGTCCGAGTTGGGCGGCAGATCGAAGCTGTCGGCGTTCTGGGAGTAGGGGAAGTTCGCCGTGGTGGTGTACGCGTCCAGAATCCAGTCGACGTGGCCGTTGACGAGAGCCGGATACGGCTGCGAGTCGTAGCTCAGGAACGGCGCGGCCTTCTCCGCCATTGTGCGCACGTTGCGGACGAACATGATCCTCGACTGTGACGTCACGAGGTTCGAAAGCAGGAGGTTCAGGTCGCCAAGCCGCAGGGCGAAGGCGGCACGGGTCAGGAACGAGCTGAGCCGCACACCTCCCGAACCGTGGTAATGGCCCTCCACGTCGCTGCCTGTCGGCCGCTGGCCCTCGAGCTCGAGCTCCTTGGTGTTCGCGACGACGTAGCCGGGCTGGTTCACGCCGAAGTAGATGGCCGGCTGCTTCACCTTGGGAAAGCCGGACTCGGACTTGGCCGGCACGTCGCTGATCGCAAAAACCGGGTTGCCCTTTGCCGTGGCCTCGTTCGCCTCGGCGAGCACCAGGCCCTCCCCGTGCGTGTACTCGAGGTGCAGGTTCACCCAGCTGGACGACGGGAGGTTTGTCGGTTCGACCTGCCTGACACCGACGATGGCCGGCTTGATCGTCCCGCCGGCTGTGTACCGGTCGACCTGGACGGTCTGGAACGTGTAGTAGCCACTGATGTCCTGCTTGGTCCGGAAGTCCGCGAGCGAAATTGTGGAGCTCGGGTCCCAGAGTCGGATGTTGGCGAGCGTTGTGAGATCGGCGTCGACTGTGCTGGTGGGCACCACTGTGCTGTCGGGGTAGCTCGACACTTTGACGTGGTCGAGGCCGTACGCATAACGGGTCGCCTTGATATTGCGTGTGATGTACTTCTCCTCGAGCTTGCTCTGCGCAGGGTTGACCTTGAGCGCCTGGAGCACGGCCGGATAGATGACGCCGATGACGAGCGCGACGAATGCCCATACCCCCACGGCCAGCACCGGCAGCGTCCAACCTTGTCGGCGGATGTTGTACAGGAGAATGGCGGCCGCGAAGAGCGAGACGAAGAAGAGGACGTCAAGGGCGGGGAGCCTCGCATGCACGTCGGTGTATCCCGCCCCCTCCACGTAGCCGTTCGTCGACAGATCGAGCCCGTAGCGCGAGAGCGCGTACCCGGCGGCCTTGGCCAGCGCGATCAGCGCGAGCAGCACGGAGAGGTGCGCCTTCACCAGTGGCCTCACCCGCGGCATCCCGCGAGGCCGAATGCCCCCGTTCAGGTAGTGAAACAGCGTCGTCAGCACGAGGATGACGACGAGCGACGCGAGCGTCCAGTCGACCAGGAACTGGAGGAACGGCAGCCGGAAGACGAAGAACCCGTCGTTCAGCCCGAACTCCGGATCCGCCTGGGGGAAGGACTTGGCGTGCGTGAAGAGCAGCCAGTTGTTCCACTGGCCGATGGTCGTCGCCGCGGCGATGAGGGCGATCGCCAGCGACAACACCGCGTACACGCGACCCGCGTAGGGACGTACGACTCGCTGGTACCGCCGGACGAAGTCGTCCTCGGCATCGGTCGAGAGCGAATGCGCGGCGATCCGGTCGCAGATCACGAGATTGACCCAGAGCACGACGAAGAAGGCAGCGCCAAAGCTCGCGAACAGCCCGACCTTCACGGCGAGGAGGGTGGACCACACCCGGTGGAAGCCCACGGAGTCCGCCCACAGCAAGTTGGTGTACAGCCCAGCCAGGGACCGGAGGGAACCGAGCAGGACGATCAGGACGACGACGCCGCCGGCGATCCACCATCGCAGGTGGCCCGAGCGCGGCTTTGCCACCCGCGATGGGACATCCGACGGCGTTCGCACCCAGAGAAGCCTAAGACTCGGGCCGGCTCAAATTGGGGTCGGGAGCACGAGACACCGGCACCCCGCGTGCGCGGGCGGATGCCGGTGGCCGGTCGGGAACTCGTCTCCCGGTACGACTGCCCCTGCGAGGGCGTTGTCCTCGCAGTCCGCACATCCTGGTCCGACCTCGTTTCGACTCCATCGGACCGCGCCCTTCCCCACGCCGGCGAGCACGCCCTTCGAGAACGCCTCCACCGCGCTGTCCTCCGCGAGTCGCTCGATCCGCTCGCCGCGCCACTCCCGGTACGCGGCGCCGACGCGCTCGGCGGCATCGGGAATCTCCCCGCTCTCGAGTCGACGCCTGATCAAGGTCACGACGGTCGACGCGAGCTCCCCGCTCACCGCGTCGACCGCCCGCTGGTCGGGGGCGGCCGCCTTGGCCCGTCGACCACCGACCGCTGCCCGCGCGAAGGCGTTGCCGGCGGACATCGCATCGCGGACCGATGTGGTTGCAGCGTCCGAGTAGAGGGACTTCTGCGACGCCTCGTCGACCAGCAACCCGTCGCTCCACTCGCCGGTCCCCTGCCGGAGCCGGTCGAGCAGGCGGTTCTGGTCGTCCTGCAGGGCTCGCTTCAACCGTCGTGCCAGGTTGGTCACGATCGGGTCGAGGGCATCCGTCCGACGCGCGAATGCCAGCGTGTCGGGAGAGGCTTCGGCCTCTTCTGGGGCGGGTTCGACCTCCTCGGCGGCCGGCTCGGCCTCCAGTGGCGTGGTGGCGTCTTCGGCCTCCGGTGGCCCGCCGGCGTCGTCTCTGCCGGTGTGCTGACGCGCCCGCAGCCTGGCGAAGAGCCCGTCGACGTCGGTGCCACCGGCTGCAGGGTCCGCGGATTCGGCACCCTCTGGCACCAGCTCCTCAGGCCCCAGGTCGGCGTGCGCGCCCGTGGCGGCGAGCGCGGGGTCGTCCTGCCAGTCGTGCACCAGCCCGGCGCGTGCCTCTGCACCACGAGTCCCCGTGTCCGCCGCCGAGCCCTCCGCGGGGCGGACCACAACTGCCGGCACCGAGGTCCGCTCGTCGTCGGAGCCGCTCGCCGCAGGCCCGTCGTCGTCGCTCGACTGCGACGAACGAGATGCCTGCTGACCGACCGGCGTGGCGACGTCGTCGAACCGCAGCACCGCCCTGGGCGCCCGCGTCGGAGCGTCGTCTTGGGGCTGCGTCCCTTCCCCGTCGAGCTCCCCGAGCTCGGCGACGGCACGCTCGCCTTCCTCGACGAGCACCGGCTCGGGGACGTCGACGCTGTGGGGCCTGGCCGCGCCCGCGGCCACCGCGCGAGCGGAGTCCTCGGCGCGAGAGAGGTCCTCCATGATTCTGTCGAGCGACCGCCGGACACCGACGACGGATCCCGCGATCTCGTCGCGGGCGGACCGGAGCAGGTCGATCTGCTCGGTGACGAGACGTCGGCGGTGCGCCATGTCGGCGAGCACGCGTCGGCGCGCCTCCTGCGCCTGGTCGAGCATCGATCTCCCGTGCTCGCGCGCACGTTCGACGAGGACCTCGCCCTCCTCATTGGCCGCTCCGAGGGTGGCTGCCGCCTCGTCCCGGGACTGCTGACGCAGGGCGTTCGCCTCGAGCTCCGCCTCGGCGATGCGCTCAGCCGCCGAGGACTCGGCGTTCACCTGGACGTCGGTCGCCTGCTGCTGCGCGTCACGCACCATCGCGGCGGCGGCTTCCTCGGCCTGCGAGAGGATCCTCGCGGCCTCTTCGTGGGCACCGCGCAGCACGGCGGCGCTGCGCTGCCCGAGCGCCGAGGTGAGCACGCTCTCGTCGATCACCGGATGGCGTGCCCGTTCCTCGGCTTCCTCAAGCCCCTGCAGGAGCTCCTGCTCCCGTCGATCCGCGTGTTCCAGCGTCTTGGTCAGCAGCTCGAGGTACGCACGCACCTCCTGGGGGTCGAAACCCCGGCGGACGATGCCGAAGGAGTGCCGAGCGACGTCGCCCACGTCCATGCGGGACGCAGGGGAGGTGGGATGCTCGTCAGTCACTGCGCAAAGATTATGACCCGTGGTCCCCCGGGATCGGTGGGACCGTGCCCCCGAGGTGGCGGAGATCGGTGAGCACCTGGGTGAGCGAACGGACCCCGTAGACCTTCAGCGACGGCGTCGCCTTCGACTTCGCTGTCGCCACCTGTGTGGCCGGCACGAAGAAGGCCGTCGCGCCGGCCCGCTCCACCGCCACGGTCTTCTCCGGCACGCCACCTACGGCCCCGACCGCACCTGTGGCGGCGATGGTCCCGGTCGCGGCGATCGACTTGCCCCCGGTGAGGTTCCCGGCCGAGAGCACGTCGATGATCCCGAGGGTCATGGCGAGCCCTGCCGAAGGGCCGCCGATGGATGTGGTGCTCAACGTCACCTGGAAGGGGAACTGGAACGATTGCTGCGTCTCGACCTCGACGCCGAGGAAGCCCTGCCCGTGCCATCCCGTCCCCGGGCAGCTGGGTGTCGCTGCGGGATGCGGCACCGAGGAGGGCCAGCGCTCGAGCCGAACGGTCTCGTGCTCGGTGGAGCCGGGCACCAGCTGCGCGCGCGAGTTCACGTGGGACCGCTCGACCACGAGCTGGACGAGATCGCCCGCACGGCGCGAGTTCAGAGCTTCGGCGAAGGCGCACGCGTCGGGGGTGCCGCGGCCGTCGACCGCGGTGACGATCTGCCCGACCGCGAGCGCTTTCGACGCCGGGGAGGCTGTGACGACCGCGTAGACGAGCACCCCGGAGTCGTGCACGCCGACGTGGTACCCGAGCAGCGTGAGCGCGGCGGTCTTGGCTGCGGTCTGGGACTGCTGCATCTGGAGGTACCCCTGCGCCACGAGCTGCGACGGCGGCGTGGTCGGCCCGAGCACTGTGACCGCCGGCAGGAGCTGTGCGTCCCCTCGTACCTTGTCGAAGAGGTAGCTCAGGGCGGTCACCCTTGTGATGTAGACGTCCGTGAGGTACACGCTCCCGTGCACCTTGTGGGCTCGGCTCTTCGGAACCTGCACCAGCGGCGCGACCGGCCGCGCGACCCCCGGGGTCACCACGTAGTAGTCCAGGTCGACGCGGTCGGCGACGACAGCTGCCACGACGAGCACGACGAGCACGACGAGCACGACCTTCATCCACAGCGGGCTGCGGCGCGCCCCCCGCCCGCCGCGCGAGCCCGATGCAGGGGTGTCGCCGTCCGACGTCCCGAGGGGGTCCTCGGGCGCGTCGGGCATCGCCGCGCGGCTTGGGTCGGGCTCGGACATACTCGGTCGGTGGACGATCCTGCCACGCACGGCCGGCCGCGCCTGGTCGACGTGGTGGTCGCGGGGCATCGCGGGGATGCCGAGACCGCCCGCCGGGCCCTCGACTCGGACGACCCACGCCTGCGGGAGGTCGCCCTCGGGGCGCTCGCGCGGACCGGGGAGCTCGAGGCGACGACCGTCGAGCGCTTGCTGCGCGAGGACCCCGATCCGGCCGTCCGACGCCGGGCGTGCGACCTCTCGGCGAGGCTCCCGGTGTCCCGTCCGCTCCTCGCCGCCCTCGTCGCCGCGCTCGGCGACCCGGACGTGCTGGTGGTCGAGGCAGCCTGCTGGGCGCTCGGCGAGTCACCGTCCGCGCCGGTCGACGGCCTGGTGCACACGGCGCGCTCGCACCCCGACGCCAGGGCGCGCGAGGCGGCCGTGGCAGCCATCGGCAGCATCGGTGATCCCCGTGGACTGCCCGCCGTGATCGGGGCTCTCGACGACCGGCCGACGGTGCGCCGGCGGGCCGTGGTCGCGCTGGCCGCGTTCGACGGCGAGGAGGTGCGGGCCGCGCTCAGGCGCGGCGCCGCCGACCGCGACTGGCAGGTGCGCGAGGTCGCGGAGATCCTTCTCGAGGGCGACCCGGAGGAGGAGGAGGCGCCGTAGCGGCGCCACCCCGGCTCCGACTCAGCATCCGGTTCAGCGTTCGGCTGCCGCGAAGAGCGGCTGGAGCCGCTCGAACGACTCGATACAGCGGCCCGCGCCCAGGACGACGCATTCGAGCGGCATCTCGACGAGGTGGACCGGGACCCTCGTCGTGTCGGCCAACCGCTGGGAGAGCCCTCGGAGCAGCGCGCCGCCGCCGGTCAAGTGGATGCCCTGGAAGATGATGTCCTGGGCGAGCTCGGGGGGTGCGTCACCGAGACAGGTCGCGGCCGCATCGAGGATCTGGGACACGTGCTCGGCGACTGCGGCACGCACCTCGGCCGAGCCCATCGTGACGGTCCGCGGCATCCCCGTGGACACCTCGCGGCCGCGCACTTCCGCATCCGGCTCGTCGGCGAACGGAGCTGCCGAGCCGATCGCCAGCTTCACCGCCTCCGCCGTGCGCTCGCCGATCGCCACGCCGAAGTTCGTCCGCACGTACGACTGGATCGCCGCGTCAAGGTCGAAGCCGCCGCAGCGGATGGCCCGCATCGCGACGATGCCACCCAACGAGATGACGGCCGTCTCGGACGTGCCGCCTCCGACGTCGACGATCATCGAGCCGACAGGCTCGTTGATCGAGAGCCCCGCGCCGATCGCGGCGGCCAGAGGTTGCTCGATGAGGAAGCACGCGGCAGCGCCGGCGCTGCGCGTGGCCTCGATCACCGCGCGGCGCTCGACCGCGGTGATCGCGGACGGGACGCACACGAGGACCTTGGGCCTGCCGATCCTGGTCACCCCGACGCGCCGCAACAGGACGTGGAGCATCCGCTCGGTGATCTCGAAGTCGGTGATCGCCCCCTGCCGCATCGGCCGTACGGCCACGATGTAACCGGGGGTCCTGCCGATCATCTGCCACGCCTCGTCACCCATCGCGAGGACACCCTTGCTGCGCGAGTCCATCGCGATGACCGTCGGCTCGTTCAGCACGATGCCTTTCCCCTTCACGTAGACGAGGGTGTTGGCCGTGCCGAGGTCGATCGCGAGGTCACGGGACATCGGCCGACATGGTACGCAGGCTGGGGCGACGCCAACGCCGGAGACCTGGTCGGTAACCTCGCTCCGTGCACTGGGGCCCCTCCGAGGACGATCCTGAGGACCGTGGGGCCGATGCAGGCGGGTGGGTGCCGCCCGAAAGCCGCAGCTGGCGGCATCCTTCGGAGCTCGATCCCGCCCGCGTCGCCGCTGCGCTCACGGCGGCGACCGGGTGGCGACGCGGTGCGGCGCTCGTGGTCGGCACGACCGCGTTGATGGCGATCGTCGCCGGCGCCCTCCTGCTCGCCAACGCCGGTTCTTCTCCGGGCGCCAAGACGCTCGACACGATGCCGATCGGCACCGCCGCAGTCACCCCGTGCTGCACGCTCTCGCCGCTGCTCACCCGAGACGCCGAACGTGCGGTGGTGTCCATCGAACCCGACGCAGCCGGTCCCGGCGCGACCGGCTGCGGGGTCGTGGTCGGCAGCGGGCTCGTCGCGACGACGACGGCCGCGGTCGCCGGCAAGCGCAAGGTCCGGGTCGTCGCGGCGACAGGCCGCCGCCTCGACGCCGACGTGATCGCGCAGGACAGCCTGTCGGGGGTCGTCCTCCTGCACATCGGCGCGACGCTTCCCGCCGCGCAGATGGATGTCGACGCCACCCTCGGCACCGGAACCTCCGCGCTCGCAGTCGCCATGCAGCCTGCGCCGGACGGCCGTGCGCCGAAGCCGGTCTGGACGTCGGCGACGGTCGTGTCGGTCGGCAAGCCTCCGCCCGGCGCGCCGGCCACGTCGATGGCGGAGATCACCGTGCGGGGTGCGTCCGTCCCGGTGATGCCCGGCGAGCCGCTGGTCGACACGCACGGGCGGGTGGAGGGCATCCTCGAGGGCGCGAGCGGCTCGGACCGGTCGTTCCTCCCGATGTCGCTCGTCGTCGGCGTCAGCGACGACCTCGAGACGATGGGCAAGGTCAAGCACGGCTGGCTCGGGGTCACCGACGCGAACCCGATTGGTTCGACAGGGGCCGAGGTCGTGTGGGTGGACCCGCACGGCGCGGCGGCCCACGCGTTGCGGGCCGGGGACGTGATCGTGCGCGTCGACGGGTGGCGCGTGTACTCGGCCGCCGACCTGCGCTCGATGCTGTACGTCATGGCCCCGGGCACCAAGGTGTCGGTCGAGGCGGTCCGGGGGGCGCGCCTCGTGCGGACGGTCGTCGAGCTCGGCCCCTCGCCCTAGCATCGTCGTTCGTGGCGATGAACGACCCGTTCCAGGGTCTGTTGCAGGATCTCCTCAAGGTCATCAGCGGCGCCCCCGGCAGCCAGCAGGCATGGCTCGACGCCGCCCGCTCGCTCGCTCACGGAGTCGCCACCGACGGGGAGTCGGAGACCAATCCCGACCCGGTCGTGCGGATCCGCTTCGAGGAGCTGGCCCGGGTGGCGGAGCTCCACGTCGTGGACGCCACGGGCCTGCCGTTCGACCGCTCGCCGGTCGTCGTCCCCGTTGGGCGCGGGACCTGGGCGCTGCGGGTCCTCGACGCGTGGGCGCCGACGCTCGGCCACATGGTGGAGGCGCAGCGAGCCGCGCCCGCCCCGCCGGAGCCCTTCGAAGACTCCGGGGACGTCGAGGCGCTGCTCGCGCGCTTCGCGACCACGCTCGGGCCGGTGCTCATGGGCCTGCAGTTCGGCTCCGCCGCGGGGCACCTGGCGCAACGGGCCCTCGGGCAGTACGCGTTGCCCCTGCCCTGGCCCGAATCGGCGGACGTGCTCGTGGTCCCGGACAACGTGGACCGTTTCGCGGAGGAGTGGAGCCTGCCCGAGGACGAGACCCGGCTCTGGGTGTGCCTCCGGGAGCTGACGGCGCACGCGGTGCTCGGCCGTCCGCACGTGGCCGAACGGATCCGGGAGCTGGTCGGCGCGCTGACCCTGGACATGCTCGCGACCCACCAGGGGCTCGCCGAGCGTCTCGGGGGTCAGGCCGGTGACCCCGAGGCGCTGCAGCGGATCCTGTCGGACCCCGAGGCGCTCCTCGCCGATCTCCTCTCACCGGGCCAGCGACGCACCTCGGACGATCTCGTCGCGCTGACCACGGTGGTGGCGTCCTACGTCGACCACGTCACCCGGCGGCTCGCGGCCACCCTCGTGGGAGCCGCGGGGCCGCTCGGCGAAGCGTGGTACCGGTACCGTGTCGCGGAATCCGCGTCCGAGCAGGCCGCGGCCACGCTCTTCGGGCTCGACGTCACCCGCCAGCAGGTCGACCGCGGGGCCTCGTTCGTCCGCGGCGTGGTCGAGCGGGCCGGGGAAGAGGGGCTCCAACGGCTCTGGGGCGATCCCCGCCATCTGCCGACCCCGGCCGAGGTCGACGCGCCTGGTCTCTGGCTCGAGCGGATCTCCTTGCCCGAACTGCCCGAGGGGCGCGAGAGGCCCGACGGCGCCGAGCGGCCCGAGACCTCCGACGGGCCCGACGGCGCCGAGGGACGCGACGGCTCCGAGGGCCCCGAGGGACCCGACGCCAGCTCCGGCTCCGGCTCCTAGCCGCGCGCGGTGGGTTCGGCGCCTTCGCCCTCGTCTTCGGGGAAGCCGAGGTCCCACTCGAGTGCGAGGTTCTCCCGCTCTGCGTCCCGCACCACCCGCTCCCGGTTGCGGCGGAACTGGGGGTCGTGGGGCGGCAGCAGCACGAGGCGGGCCAGCACCCGCTCACGGAACGCCTCGATCACCTCGGGGTCCCCGTAGTCGGACTGGACCTCCCAGTGGGGGGCGACCGGGCCCAGGTAGACGATGCGGACGTGCCCGATAGGCTCGGGGGGCTGCTCGGTGGTCGGATCCAACATACGTCCAGCGTAACCCCTTCGTCCGGGTGGTCGAGAGGGCTTTCGCGGGCGGATCGCTACCGATGTCACGAAATTGCCTCGAAACCAAACGTGACAATCGCGTTGCGATCGGCTAGTGTGGAGACCGACAAGGGAGCGTACCCATGAACACGGACTGGATGGCACGAGGAAAGTGCCGCGACATCCCCCCTGCGGTCTTCTTTCCGAGCGACGGGCTCGGCGTACAGGCGGCACAGAAGATCTGCGAGGGATGCCCCGTCGCGGGAACATGCCTGGAGTACGCGCTCGTGAACCGCATCGACCACGGCGTCTGGGGCGGCTGCTCGGAGCGTGAGCGCCGCCGGATCTTGAGGCGTCGTCGCGTGCCCGTCGCGGCCGGATCCCTTTCCTGAGCAGGCCTGGGCGCGGCACCCCCGCCGGAGGAGCCCAACGGCGCTGACGCCGCTCGAGTGCGTCGCCAACATCAGCGAAGGGCGTGACCGGGTCGCGCTCAGCGCGCTGGCGGACGCCTGTGGAGACGTCCTCCTCGATCTCCACGCCGATCCCGACCACCACCGGTCGGTGTTCACGTTGGGCGGGGCCGCCGGCGAGGTGCAGGAAGCCGTCCGCAGCCTCGCACGAGTGGCGGTGGCGACCCTCGACCTCTCGGGCCACGACGGCGTGCACCCGCGGTTCGGGGTGCTCGACGTCGTCCCATTCGTGCCGCTCGTTCCGATCGGGCACGGGCAGCCCGACCTCGGCCCCGCCCTCGTCGCGCGCGACGCGTTCGCCACGTGGGCCGGCGGCGCCCTCGGCCTCCCCTGCTTCCTCTACGGACCACTTGCCGGCGGCGGGGTTCGGTCGCTGCCGGAGGTGCGTCGCGGCGCCTTCAGGGAGCTCGGCCCGGACGCCGGACCTGCCACGCCACACCCGACGGCCGGCGCGTCAGCGGTCGGCGCGCGCCCACTCCTCGTTGCGTACAACCTCTGGCTCGCCGGTGCCGACGTCGCCGTCGCACGAACGGTCGCCGCTGCGCTCCGCGGCCCTGCCGTGCGTGCCCTGGGCCTCGACCTCGGGCACGGGGTCCAGGTCTCCTGCAACCTGGTCGACCCCTTCACCGTGGGGCCGGCTGAGGTCTACGACCGCGTCTCGGAGCTCTTGAGGGAGACGCGGGCCTCCGGCGAGTCGCTCGGGGGAAACGGGGAGGGTGCCCGAGAGAGGGAGGGTGCGGGGAACGGGGAGGGTGCGCGGGACAGGGAGGACACCGCCGGCGGCGGGAACGCGATCATCGAGCACGCCGAGCTGGTGGGGCTGCTGCCTGAGGCGGTGCTGGAACGGACCCCCCCGCAGCGCTGGGCCGAGCTCGACCTGGCGCCGGATCGGACCATCGAGGCGCGACTCGCGCGACCCACCCCGCGGGTGCCTTGACGGACCGCTCTTTTGGGCCTCAGGGGGCCTTAGGGCGGGGTCAGCCGACCGCGACCTCGGCCCGCCGGGCCATCGCACGTGCCCGGCGCACCCGGCGGCGCTCCCGCTCGCTCATGCCTCCCCAGATGCCGAACTTCTCGCCGTTGGCCAACGCGTACTCGAGGCAGTCCTCCCGGACGACGCAGCCCCGGCACACCTCCTTGGCCTCCCTGGTGGACGCCCCCCGCTCGGGGAAGAACAGGTCGGGATCCACACCCATGCAGTTGGCCTGTGCCTGCCAGCTGCGCTCCTGGCGACCGTAGAGCAACGTCACGAGGTCCACTGGCACGCCTCCCCTCACCACTTCGTGGCACCGTTGTAATTACAACGATGTCATATCGATCCGGGGAATGCAAGGGCACCCTCGAGCACCGAGACGCCGACCCCCTCACCGCCCCCCTGAGCCGCCCGACTCCGACCGGCGCGAACGATAGCCACGGTGGGCGGCCCGTGGCTATACCTCTCCCGGGATTTCCACGCTTTTTCGCGGGACTTCTTGCCGGGGGGCAGGCGGCGGGCTGTTGTGGGGACAGGCCGCTGGCGGGGGCAGGACCGGGACCGGAGGGGCCGCGTTCCCGCTCAGCCGGCGTGGCGGAACGTCCGGCGGTGCCGGAGGAAGTCGACCAGCACGTAGCTGCCGAGCGACTCGGGCGTGGTCGAGAAGGTGCGGCCGCCGTTCACGCGGGCGATCTGTTCGACGAACGGGAACTGGGTGCGCTCGATGTCCAGCGCGAACACGTTGATCGTGATCCCGGTCCTCGTGCACCGGACGACCTCGGCCATCGTGCGCCTCAGCGTCTCCGGCACCGGAGGGTAGTTGAACCGCACCTCGCCGCTGGGGTCGATGTGGGCGGTCGGCTCCCCGTCGGTGACCACGATGATCTGCTTCGTGCCGTGCTGGTGGGCGAGCATCGTGCGCGAGAGCAACAGCGCGTGCTGGAGGTTCGTGCCGTAGACGTAGTCCCACATCGCGGTGGGGAGCTCCTCGGGAGGGATCTCGCGGGCGACCGCGGAGAAGCCGACGATGCCGAGGTAGTCGCGCGGGAAGCGCGTCGAGATGAGCGCGTGCAGCGCCATCGCCATCTTCTTGGCCGGCACGAAGTTGTCGCGCATCGGCATCGACATCGAGAGATCGACCGCGACGACCGTCGCCGAGCGGCTCAATGCCTCGGTCTCCACGATCTCGAAGTCTGCGGCGCAGAGCGCGACCGGCAGGCCCGTCCCGGACCGCCGCACGGCGTTGTGCACGGTCCGGGTGAGGTCGAGCGTGAAGGGGTCCCCGTACTCGTAGGGCCGGGACGTCTCCTCCCGATCGTGGCCCGAGCCCGACCAGGTCGACTGGTGGTCACCGACCCGGTCCTTCCGGAGCTGGACGAACAGGTCTGCGAGGACGCGTTGTCCCAAGCGACGAACGCCTTTCGGGGTGAGCTCGGTGTGGCCGCCGCGGTGCTCGATGTAGCCCGCCTCCTCGAGCTCTCGCGCGAGACGCGCCAGCCGCTCCATCGAGCGGGCGACGTCCTCGCCCACGAGCTTGCCGACGTCCTCGAGGTCGATCTCCCCGAGGCTCGCTGGCGAGGAGGCCGAACGGAGCACCTCCTCGGCGCGCTCGATCGACGCCACCTGCTCGGCGAGATCGGTCGCCTCGCCGAGGCCCATCGGGGCCTCACCGGAGAAGCGGTGCCGGTCGCCCCATCCCGCGTCGGGCACCGCCTGCCGGAGGTTGTGCGCGAGCCGCTCCACCTGCCAGCGGAGGTCCACGTCCTCGAGCAGCGATTGCGCGAGGGAACGGAGCTCGTCGCGCTGCTCGCGGGACAAGGACCGCCACATGGAGTCCGCCGCGGCCATACGCCGCGCGAGCTGTTCGAGGAGCTCGTCCAGCGTGGCCGGGCCTGGGACGCTGGGGTCGGCCGGGTCGCCGGGGAAGAGGTCGCCGAACTCCTCCATGAACGCCTCGAAACTCGGGTCGAGCTCTTCTCCGCGTGTCCGTTGTTCGATCATGCGATTGAGCCGGTCGAACGCGTCGCGCAGCCGTGCCAGCTGCTCGGAGTCCGCAGAGCGCATCGCGTCCGACATCCCGCGGAAGTACGTGTCGGCGACCTCCTGGCGCAGCTCCTCGAGCAGCGCGTTGAAGCGGTCGCGCGCCTCGGACGAGACGAAGTCGTAGTTCTGGAGCCCGCGTACGCGCCCGGGGACGTCGCCGGGGAGGAGGTCGAGCTCGATCCGCCGCTCGGAGGCGACCTCCGACGTGACCGACGCACGCCGTTCGTCGCCCGAGCTGCGTGCCTCGTCCTCCAGCTCGTCGATCGCCGCGCGCTCCTGCCCCACGACGTCGTCCAGCGCCTCGGCGATCCGGGCGAGCCTCCCGTCGGGATCCCCCTTCGCGAGAAGCTCGGCGCGCCGGCGGCGGAGGCGCTCGAGCATCTCCCGCATGCCCATGAGCTTCTCGCCGTCCTGAGTCTGCACGCCGCTCCGCAGGAGTCGCCGCAGTGCCGCGTCGAGGTCCCCTCCGGAGAGCAACTCGTCGGTCAGCTCGCCCAGCAACGCGTCGGGGTCGATCCCCGAGCCCTCCTGGGACCCGTCCCACGCGGAATAGGAGTAGCGGACGGTCAACTGCGCCTGCCGCGATAGAGGGCGCGACTGCCTGAGGCGTCCTTGTTCAGTCTCTTGGTGAGATGAAGGCCCTCGAGCACGAACTCGACCGCCGCGGCGAGCGTCGCGGGCGACTCGCCGTGGCTCCCGGCGAGCGCGCGTGCGGGCGCTTCGAGTCCGGGCACCTCGCGCAACGCCGCCAGGTAGTCAGCCGACGGGAGGTCGTCACCCGTGTGGACGACCTTGCCGGCGTCGAAGTCGGCGACGACCCCGGCGGCGTCCGAAAGGACCACCCGTCGGCGGAAGACGGTGAGGACGGCCGCTGCGACCAGCTGCGCGACGACCTCTTCTTCTCTTCCCTCTTCGAGCGCTTCGACCTCGATCTTGCCCTGGGTCGAGCTCACCAGTGCCGCGAGGTCGCTCACCCGCGGCACCGCCTCGGGCTCCCCGGTGCGGAGCGCCCGTCGCCTGGCGTTGGCCACGAGCGTCTCGAAGTTGGCGATGCTGAGCCGGACCGACACGCCGCTGCGCTGGTTCAGGTGGGGGCTCCGCCGA
>JASHYA010000211.1 GCA_030043315.1 Acidimicrobiales bacterium | reverse complement strand
GCCAGGCCCGGCGCGCCCATGAGGAGGCTGCAGACGGTGCCCGCCGGGGCGGCGCCGACGACCAGGTGGTCGATGGTCCCGGGATGACGCCGTTCGAGCGGGCCGACGGAGGTCCCGTACAGGAAGCGGCGCCGGAGACGGCCCGCGACGGCCGTGGGATCCCGGTGGCCGACCTCGACCTCGGGCACGTACCGGACACGCCAGCCCGCTTCGACGAGGCGCCACACGAGGTCGACGTCCTCGCCGTACCGGAGCCCCTCGTCGAACCCGCCGCCCAGGGCGGCCCGGCGGAACACCACGGCCGCGGACGGCACGTAAGGCACGAGGCTCCGGGGGTGGACCGGGGCCGGACGGGTGCCGAGGTCCAACAGCGAGGAACCCGTCCCCGGCGGGGACGGCAAGATCCGGGGAGCCACGCCCACGAGCAGCGGGTCGACGAAGTGGGCCGCGAGCGGCTCGATCCAGTCGGGTCCGGGCAGGCAATCACTGTCGACGAACGCAACAAGGTCGGTCGTGACGAGGCGAAGCCCGGTGTTGCGGGCTGCGGCGGGACCGCCGGTGACCTCTCTGCGGACCACCCGGGCGCCGTGGCGGTGGCAGACCGCCGCGACCGCGTCCGGACACCTCGACCCGTCGTCGACGACGACGACCGGGTGCCGGTTCCCCTGCGAAGCCAGGCAGTCGGCCAGCTCCGACGGGCGATCGCGCACCGGGACGACGACCGTCACCTCGACCGGTGTGGTGACGCGGCCGGGACGGGGGATCGCGATGCCTGCGTCGGTGAGCCGGCGGGCCAGCCGGGCCGACGCGCCGCCACTCACGGGTCCCGTCCTGAGATCGGGCAGGAGTTCCGTACCGCGTCGGCTCAGCCCCAAGATCCGCGGCGGCGTCCCGCCGAAGAGCACGCCCGGACCGAGCGGCCGCACGTCGGGGGCGATGTCCACCCGCACCCCCTCGGGGAACGGCTCGTCCGGCCGGTGGCCGAAGCGCGCGGGCGGCACGACGGTGCGCCCGCCGTCCGCGGCCACCGACGGCGAGGGTTCAGAGCGAGAGCCCACCGTCGACGCGCACCACCGCGCCGGTGATGCCGCCCGAGGCCGCGTCGGCGAGGAAGACGAGCACGCGGGCGACCTCCTCGGGCTCGAGGACGCGGTGGAGAGGTTGCTGGCCGGCGAAGGCCGTGGTGTCGGGGAGCCCATAGAGCTCGGCCGACGCTTCCAGGGCCGCCGTGTCGGTGGAGCCCGGGCTGACCGCGTTGGCGGTGATTCCCTGGTCGCCCAGCTCAGCCGCCAGGGCGCGGACGTACCCGGCGACACCCGACTTCGCCGCGCAGTAGGCGGCCAGCATCGGCAGGCCCCTCGTGTCCGCCGCCGAGGAGACGGCCAGGAACCGGCCACGCCGTGGCGGTGGTCGTCGGAGCATCGCCGGGACGGCGGCGCGCGCCAGCGCGAGCACGCCGCCGAGGTCGACGTCGAGGACCGCACGCTCGACCTCGAGGGGGACCTCCCACGCCGCGGCGCCGCCGGCGACGATCCCCGCCGCCGCGACCGCCGCGTCGACGCCTCCCCACCGCTCCTCCGCGTCCTTCACGATCCGCGAGAGCGCCGCCGGGTCGCGGACGTCGGCCGTGGCCGCCACCACGCTGGGTCCCGCCTCCTCCACCACGGCGTCGAGCTCCGCCCTGGACGCCAGTCGGTACGGCACGACGGGGTCGTCCTCGCACCGGTCGACGGCGACCACACACCATCCCTCGGCCGCCAGCCCCCGCACCGTCGCCGCGCCGATCCCTCGAGCGCCGCCGGTGACCACGGCGACCGGTGTCACCGGCACGGTCCTGCGAGCCAGGCCGCGCACCGGCCGGAGAGGTCGCTCGCCATCGCGCCGAGCAGGTCCGCTCCCTCTTCGGCGGTCGCACCGGCCGGGTCGCCGAGCACGCCGTTCGCGCTCACCGCAGCGACACCTCCGGCGCGGATCGCGGCCATCAGCGCGCCGAGGGGGCGACGGTCACCCGCCGCCGCGAGATCGAGCCGGACGTGCTCGGGCTCGATCGCCAGCTGCAGGGACGTCTCGGACCGGCCGGCGTGCGCGTCGCCGCGCCACCGGGCCGACCACACCAGCACGTGGCGGCCCTCCCGCCGCAGCCGTCGAGCGGCGCGGGCGAGCGCCGCGCCGTTGCCGCCGTGCGCGGAGACGAGCACGACCCCGGAGAAGGTGCGGGTGGCCGAGCGGCACAGCTCCACCACGACCAGCTCCAGCGCCTCGTGGCCGATGGAGACGGTTCCGGGGAAGCTCTCGTGCTCGCCGCTCGCCCCGTACGCGAGAGGCGGACCTACGACGACGTCCGGACGCGCCGCGGCCAGGCGCGCGCACAGCTCGACGGCGATGGCGGTGTCCGTCCCCAGGGGAAGGTGGGGGCCGTGCTGCTCCGTGGACCCGACAGGTACGGCGAGCACGGTCCCCTCTTCCGACCGGGCACCCGCCTCGGGCGACGTGAGCTCGGCGAGCCGCATCTCAGCCGAGCTGCCGGAGGAACCCGGGCGGGACGACGACGTCCTCGTCGCACACCTCCTGCACGGAGGACCGGCCGATTGCCCGCAACGTCGAGTCGATGCCCGATCGGAGGACGTCGAGGACGTTCTCGACGCCGGCCCGGCCGTTCGCCGCCAGCCCCCACAACGGCGCCCGGCCGACCATGACCGCGCGGGCGCCGAGGGCCAGCGCCCGTACGACGTCCGAGCCCCGACGGACCCCGCCGTCCAGGACCACCTCCACCTGGTCGCCCACCGCCCTGGCGACCGCCGGCAGCGCCCGGATGGCGGCCGGCGTGCCGTCCAGGTTGTTGCCGCCGTGGTTCGACACCGAGACGGCGTTGACGCCTGCGTCGACGGCCCGCTTGGCGTCGTCGACGCGCACGACCCCCTTCAGCATGAACGGGCCGTCCCAGGTCGCCGCCATCCACGCCACGTCGTCCCACGTGGGCGGCGGCGTCTGCATCCACTCGCCATACGCCCCGAAGAAGCTTGGCGCCGGCTCGCCCGGGCGCGCCATGTTCGGAACGGTGAGCGCGGGCAACGCACCGGTGCGCAGGTAGGACCAGAGCCAGGCCGGTCGCGCCAGCGCCTCGGGGGCCAACCGGACAGCGGCTCGGACGCCGAGCCGGTCGGGGATGAACGGGCTCCCCCAGTCCCTCGCAGTGGCGAACGACCAGTCGAGGGTGGCGATCACACCCACGCACCCGGCGGCCCGCGCCCGCTCCATCCGGGCGGCGATCTCGTCGCGGGTTCCCGACCAGTACACCTGGAAGAAGGTCTTGGGGTTCGCCCCGACGACCTCCTCGACCGGTTTGGAGGCGAAGGAGCTGAGGCCGGCGGCGACGCCCCTGCTGGCCGCAGCCTGCGCGACCGCCACCTCGCCCTCGGGGTGCACCGCCTGCACCCCCGTCGGGGAGATCACGACCGGGAACGAGAGCGGCTGGCCCATGAGGGTGGTCGCCAGCTCCCGATGGGCCGGCTGGCCGGCTACGTGCGGTGCGAACTCGAGCTCGCCGAAGGCGGCCAGGTTGTCGTCCATCGTCGCGCCACGCTCGGACCCGGCGACGAGCGCGGTGTAGACGGAGCGCGGCAGCCGACGTCGCGCCCGGCGCTGGGCCACGGCGACGCTTTCGAACCATCGGTTGGCCACGCGGCGTCCCCGTCAGCCTTCCCCCGCCGCGCCACGCGAGACGAGGGTCCGGCGAGCCGCGGGCCGCGACAGCTCCACCGGGACCGGGAGTGCGACCGGGACGGGGACGGAGTGCCTGCGGGAGTGGTCCGCCGAGGGACGCGGGACGGCCTCCGTCTGGGCCCGTTCCAACGCGGCCACGCCGTGACCTTTTACGCACTCGGGGTCCGGGCCGTCGAGGGGGAGGCCGGTGAAGAACTTCTGGGCCATGCACCCGCCGCGACAGGTGCCGAAGGACGAGCAGGCGTTGCAGGCGCCGCCTTCGGACGGCGACCGGAGGCCGCTGAACAACGCCGAGAACCGCCACACCTCGGTGAAGCCGCCGGGCGACCGGACGCTGCCGGCGCGGAAGTCGTCGTGGATCGTGAACGGGCACGCGTAGACGTCCCCGAGCGGGTCGATCAGGCAGACGACCCTTCCCGCGCCGCAGAGGTTCAGGCCCGGCAGCGGTTCCCCGTAGCCGCCCAGATGGAAGAAGGAGTCGCCGGTGAGCACCTCGTCGCCCTGCGCGCGCAGCCACTCGTACAGGACGCGCTGTTGCGCCGGCGTCGGATGGAGGCTCTTCCATACGTCGGCACCCCTCCCGGACGGACGGAGCCGGGTCAGGCGCAGCTGGGCACCGTGCTCCGACGCGAGGGCCTTCAGGCGGTCGAGCTGGTCGACGTTGTCCCGGGTGACGACGACCGACAGCTTGAACCCTCGGACGCCTGCGGCGGCGAGATGACCCATCGCCCTCCGCACGGTCGCGTAAGAACCCGCGCCGCGCACTGCGTCGTTCACCTCGGGCGTGGCGCCGTCGAGGGAGAGCTGCACGTCGACGTAGTCGTTGGCCGACAGCCGCGCCGCCGCAGAAGGGGTGATCCGCGTGGCGTTGGTCGAGAATTTCACACCGACACGACGGGTCGTCGCGTAGTCAAGGAGGTGCCAGAAGTCCCGGCGGATCGTCGGTTCGCCTCCGCCGATGTTGACGTAGAACACCTTCAGCTCGCAGAGCTCGTCGATCAGCGCCTCGCACTCACGGGTCGAGAGCTCGCCCGGATCGCGCCGTCCCGAGCTCGAGAGGCAGTGAGTGCACGACAGGTTGCAGCCGTACGTCAGCTCCCAGGTGAGGCAGATCGGGGCCTCGAGGCCGCGCTCGAAGCGGTCGGCCAGCCGCGTCGAGGCGACGCCCGGCGCCTTCGGGCCGCGGCCGGCTGGACCTCCGGCTCTGCGCGCCTGTGAAGGGGCCGCTGGACCGCAGCCGGACCGCGCGGTGTCTCGTCGCACGAGCATCCCCGTCTCCGCCAACCGCCGCAGGGCCGCGGCGAACTCGGCGAGCTGCCCGTCGTCGACGCCCGCGTCCCTGCACGCCTCCAGGGCGGAGGGACGGTGTTCGAGGCGACGCACGAGATCGACCAGCTTCGGGTGCTTCAGGAAGGAGAGACGCCGGGTCGCAAAGTCGTACGCCATCGCCCCGAACGGCTCCGGGCGGAGCGCGACGCTCGGACTCAGCGCCCACGCCTCCTCGAGCTCAGAGAGGTCGAGCTCGGAGATGCGAGGTGTCTCGTGGCGCACGGTCAATAGACGCCGCACATGCCGTCGATCGAGACGTCCTCGACGAGGATCTCTCGTTCGACCAAGTCTTCGACGGCCGGCTCGTCGTCGCGGGCGCCGGAGTCCTCATCGATGTCGTGCGGGGTCGCCAACGTGACCGCCGGACCACCGTCGCGCTGTTCCCTCGAATCTCGCACCTCGCCTCCCGTTCATCGGCTGCCGTTGGACCACGTCGGCCCTCGTCGGACCGACCCTCGAAGCGGTGACCTTAGCGAATAGTGGCACCTGGTGACAAATATCCCACCGTTCTGTACGCTCGTCTGACGTGAGGTCCGCGGGACCGGTCCGGGCGATGGGGCGGCCGCCGGTCACCTCCCGGACGGAGCTCGAGCACGTCGCGCTCGCGCTCTTCTCCACAAGGGGCTTCGAGTCGACGACGGTGACGGACATCGCGCGGGCGGCGGGTATCAGTCGGCGAACGTTCTTCCGCTACTACGCCTCGAAGAACGACGTCGCCTGGGGCGACTTCGACGAGCACCTCGCGCGCTTCCAGGCGCACTTCGATGCCGTGCCTCACACCATCTCGACGACGTCGGCGTTGCGCGAGTGCATCCTCGCCTTCAACGACTTCTCGGACGACGAGTTGCCGTGGCTCCGCCGACGAATGACCCTCCTGCTGGGAGTGCCGGCGCTCCAGGCGCACTCGGCGCTGCGCTACGCGGCGTGGTGCGACATCGTCGCGAACTTCGTCGCCCGAAGGACTGGTCGTGAAGCGGGGACACTCCTTCCTCAGGTCGTCGCGCGGTGCGCGCTGGGAACCGCCGTCGCCGCGTACGAGAGCTGGCTGGAGCGCGACGGCGCACCGCTTCGCGACGTGCTGGACGCGGCGCTGTCGGTTTGGCTGCGCGCTGGGCTCTCCGTCGCGGGCGAGTGACGGCGAGGTTGGGGAGGTAGGGGAGGTAGGGGAGCCGCCCCGCTGTAGTCCCGGTCAGAAGACGATCACGTTCCTCCCGCGCACCCCTCCTGCCTCGAGTGCGCGGTGCGCGTCGGCCGCCTCCTCGGGCGGAAAGGTCTTCGCCACGCGGAGGGTGAGCTTCCCCTCTCCTGCCAGCCGGGAGAGCTCGGCCAGCGCCGCCGAATCGGTGGCGTGGTCGGCCACGAGCACGAGGTGGGCGGTGATGCCCCGCTCGGTCTCGCCCTGGAACGGCCGCACGGCGGCGATCGCACCGCCGTCGCGAACCGCCGGGAGGATCTTCTGGTTCAACAGCGCGGCGTCCACGAGACCGTCGACGCCCTCCGGGAAGACTTCGCGTATCGCCGACGCCACGTTGTCGCCACGCGGAACGACGACGTCTGCGCCGAGCCGACCGACCAGCTCCCAATCTGCCTCCGAGGCGTCGCCGACGACGCGCAGCCCCCCGAGCTTGGCGAGCTCCATCACGTAGCCGCCCACGGCCCCAGCCGCGCCGGTGACCGCCAGCGTCTCGCCGGGCCGCAGCCCGAGCAGGTCGAGGGCGATGCGAGCGGTCAGCCCGTTCATCGGCAAGGTGGCGCCCTCGGCGAAGCTCGCACCCGCCGGCAGCCGGGCGACGGAGGCGGCCGGCACGACCACCTCTTCGGCTTGGGCACCCCTCCCCCGTGGACCGGGCACGACGATCGCCACCACCTCGTCGCCCACTTCCCATCCGGAATCCGGACCGACGGCGTCCACCACGCCGGCGAGCTCCATCCCCGGGACGAGAGGACGCGCGACTCCGTCGTACATCTCGCCGCGAAAACCCGCTCGAAGCACGGTGTCGGTCGGGTTGACGGCCGCCGCCGCGACGCGGACTCGCACCTCGCCCGGGCCCGGGTCTTCGACCGGGAGCTCGACGACCTCGAGCACCTCTGGTCCGCCGAAGCGATTGACGCCTACCGCTCGCATGTACGCCTCCTTGTCCGCATCGTCCGCATCGTCCGCATCGTCCGCATCGTCCGCAACGTTTGCATCGTCCGCCTCGTCTGCCTGCTCACCGACGGGGCCGCCGAACGCCTCTTCCCTCGTGGGCCCCCATCACATTCCCGCTCTGGAGCGCTCGACCGCCAGCTCGACGTAGCAACGAAGAGAGCCCGGATCCGCCAGGGCGTCGGCGCTCGCGGCCTTGGAAGGATCGACCCCTTGGAGGATCCGCTTCACGGGGACCTCGAGCTTCTTCCCGGTCAGGGTATACGGGACGGCAGGCACGGCGAGGATGGTGTCGGGAACGTGCCGCGGCGAGAGCTGTCCCCGCAACGTGTTCGCGATGGCGGACCGCAGCTCGTCGCTCAGCACCACGCCGTCGGCGAGACGGACGAAGAGCAGGAGCTCCCCCGGGCCGCCCGAGTCGTCTTCCAGATGGACGACGAGTGAGTCCTCGATCTCGTCCATGTCGGTGAGGACGGCGTAGAACTCGCCCGTCCCGAGGCGCACGCCGCCCCTGTTCAACGTGGCGTCGGACCGGCCGCTCACGACGGAGCTGCCCCGCGGACGAAACGAGACCCAGTCGCCGTGGCGCCAGACGCCGGGATAACGGGAGAAGTAGGCAGCCTTGAAGCGGGACTGGTCCGGGTCGTTCCAGAAGCCGAGCGGCATCGAAGGAAGGGGCTTCGTGATCACGAGCTCGCCGAGTTCATCGGTCACCGGCCGGCCCTCGGCGTCGAAGGCGTAGGCGGCGACGCCGAGACAGCGGCCGGAGATCTCGCCGGCGTAGACGGGAAGGAGCGGGTTGCCCTGGACGATTCCGGAGCAGATGTCGGT
>JASHYA010000210.1 GCA_030043315.1 Acidimicrobiales bacterium | reverse complement strand
CGCAGCAGGTTGTTCACGCCAGACGCCTCCTCACGGATCCTTACGGCTTCCCATCGCCGAGGCCGAGCGAACCCGGTTGCCCGCCCCCCGACGACCGGTCTCCGGACGGTCTCCCTTCGGCCTGCGCTTCGATCCCGGTGATTGGACCTTCGGTGAACAGATAGGTCCGCATGTGGGCGTCGAGCACCGGATCGTGGCGTCGCAACCATTCGAGGAGCATCATGGCGTGCTCCTTCTCTTCGTCACGGTTGTGAGCGAGGATCGCGCCCAGCTCGGCGTCCTGCGTCGCGTCGACACGTTGGTCGTACCAGTCCGCGGCTTCGAGCTCCTCTTGGAGCGACGTCAGCGCCCGGTGACGGTCGATCGTCTCGGGACGGAGCAGCGTCTCGTTCTCGTGCAGCCCCTCGCTGTTCGCCATCGGCTCCTCCTCGGGTACCCGCGCGTCGCGGCGACCGGCTCACGGTAGCGGGCCAGCGGGAGAACTCCCTATTGCTGGTAGTGCTCGACCGTCTCGACGGGGCGTTCTTCCGCCTCGTCGGGGTCACGACCCGCTCGCCGCAGGGCCCGCCGCTGGCGGAGAAGGTCCCAGAGCTGGTCAAGGGTCACCTGTAACCGATCGAGACGATCCCGCTCTTCCCGGTTCAGCCCTTGGGACGTGGACCCGTGAGCCTCCTCGAGCCGCCGCTCCTCCTCGGCGAGCTCTCCGATGCGATGGATGATGTCTGTGTCTTCCACGCCCGTGATCCTCTCACGGCTCGGACGTTCACGCGACTGCCGGAAGCGGGTCGCTTTCGGCAGTCGTGGCGTCCGCCGCGGTGCCTTCTTCTTTCGCGTCGTCCCGGAGGGCCGTGCCGAGCACCTCTGCAACGGTGCTCGCAAGATGGTAGGTCATCTGCGCGCGCACCTCTTCTGGCACGTCCTCGAGGTCCGGACCGTTCCTCACGGGCAGGACCACCTCGGACAACCCCGCGCGGTGCGCGGCGAGCACCTTCTGCTTCACCCCGCCGATCGGAAGGACGCGACCCTGGAGGGTGACCTCGCCGGTCATGCCCAGCACCGGTCGCACCGGCACACCCGTCAGCAGGCTGACGAGGGCGGTGGTCATCGTGACCCCCGCCGAAGGCCCGTCCTTGGGCACCGCGCCGGCAGGCACGTGGAGGTGGAACCGCTTGCCTTTGAACGCACCCGGGTCGACGCCGAGCTCGGCCGCGTGCGACCGCACGTAAGAAAGCGCGATCTCCGCCGACTCCTTCATCACGTCACCGAGCTGACCGGTCAGCGTCAAGCCCTCCTGGCCGTCCGACACCGACGCCTCGACGTACAGCACGTCACCACCGGCACCGGTGACCGCGAGCCCGGTTGCGACACCGGGAACGCCGGCACGGTCCGCCGGCTCGAAGAAGAAGCGGGGCCGGCCCAGCCAGCCGCGGACGTCCGCGGCGTCGACCACGACGGGCGCGCTGGCCTTTTCGGAAGCCAGTGCCGTCGCCACCTTGCGGGCGAGCCGGCCGAGCTCTCGCTCAAGGGAGCGGACACCCGCCTCGCGCGTGTAGTCCGCCACGATCGCCTGCAGCGCATCGTCGGTCACGACGAGCTCGTCCGCGTTCAGGGCGGCACGAGCCACCTGTCGCGGCAGCAGGTGGTGGCGCGCGATCCTGACCTTCTCTGCTTCCGTGTAGCCGTCGAGCCGGATGACCTCCATCCGGTCGAGCAACGCGGGCGGCACCGTGTCGACCACGTTGGCGGTCGCGATGAAGAGCACCTTGGAAAGGTCCAGCTCGACCTCGAGGTAGTGGTCCCGGAACGTGTGGTTCTGGGCGGGGTCCAGCACCTCGAGCAGCGCTGAGGAGGGATCGCCGCGGTAGTCCGACCCGATCTTGTCGACCTCGTCGAGGAGGAGAACGGGGTTCATCGTGCCGGCCTCCCGCAGCGCGCGAACGAGCCTGCCGGGCTGCGCCCCCACGTAGGTGCGCCGGTGGCCGCGGATCTCGGCTTCGTCGCGGACGCCACCGAGCGCAACCCGCACGAACTTGCGCCCGAGCGCGCGCGCCACCGACTCGCCCAGTGAGGTCTTGCCGACACCGGGCGGGCCTACCAGTGCGAGGATCGCGCCCGCGCCCCGTCCCTCTACGGGCGCGAGCCCGCGCTCGGCCTGGAGCTTGCGAACCGCTAGATGCTCCAGGATCCGGTCCTTCACGTCGGAGAGGCCGTCGTGGTCCTCGTCGAGGATCTGAGCGGCCGCCGGAACGTCCAGTCGGTCCTCGGACTCGACGCCCCAGGGCAGCTCGAGGACGGTGTCGAGCCACGTGCGGATCCAGCCACTTTCGGGGTTCTGCTCGTTGGTGCGCTCGAGCCGGTCGACTTCCCGCTCCACCGCGGCACGGACCTTTTCGGGGAGGTCGCGCGACTCCACCTTGGCGCGGTAGTCGTCGGGGTCCTCCTCTCCCTCCCGCCCGCCCAGCTCACCGAGCTCCTTACGGATGGCCTCGAGCTGGCGACGGAGCAGGAACTCGCGCTGCGTGCGCTCCATCCCTTCTTCCACGTCGGTCTTGATCCGCTCCCGGAGAGCCAGATCGGCGAGCGTGTCGCGAGCCCAGCCGAGCACGAGCCGCAGTCGCGTCTCGACATCGACGGTCTCGAGGACCTGCACTTTCTGCGCAAGGGTGAGGTCGGGCGAGTAGCCCGAGAGGTCGGCCAGCCGGCCGGGTTCCGTGACCTCCCGAAGCTGCGCCGCGATCCGGCGCTCGCCGCGGCCGATCAGGATGTTCTCGAGGACGGCACGGTACTCGCGCGCGAGCTCGGACGCGGCCGGCGAGGCGGGTTCCTCGTCCACCAGCTCCGCCTCGACCCACAACGCCTCACCGGTCCCGGGCACGCCGGTTCCGATGTGGGCGCGCTGGTCCCCGCGCACGACGATCGCGACGAGGCCGCCGGGGAGCTCCCCACGCTCGGCGATGTCAGAGACGACGCCCACGGACGCGTAGCGGCCCTCGATATGGGGCACGAGCAGCAGCCTGCCGCCTGCGGACGCGGCCGCGTCGGCCGCGGCCATCGCCTCTCCGGACTCGAGGGCCATCGTGAAGACCATGCCGGGGAGCATGACGCCCGACTTCAACGGGAGGAGGGGGAGGGTCAACCTGTCCAACGATTTCTCCGTTCTTTCCAGCCTCGGAGGGCCTCACGGCCCTTCCCGGGATTGGTTGAACGTCTTCGGGGGCCGTGGGTATTCCAGGGCCCACCGGTACCCGGACCGGCGCCGGACGAGGCCGACCGGCTCTGGGCGGTCAAGATGTCGTCCATGACCGTCGTGCGGATCAACGCCATCACCGTCGCACCCGATAGGGGCGAAGAGCTCGCCCGCCGTTTCGCCGCGCGTGCGGGGGCGGTGGACAGGGCGGACGGCTTCTGCGGGTTCGAGCTGCTCCGGCCGACCGACGGCCGGGACACCTGGCTCGTCGTCACCCGCTGGCGGGACGAGGCCGCCTTCCGGGCATGGGTCGAGTCGCCCGCCTTCGCGCATGGCCACAGGGGGACGGCCGAGACCGCCTCTACCCAGGAGGGCGCCGGCCACTCCGCACAGCATGGCGCCGGCCACGGTCAGGAGCATGCTGCCGGGAGTGAGACCCTCGCTACCGCGAGCGAGCTGTGGTCCTACGACGTCGTCGATCTTTGACCCGGTCAGGCGGTCGACGTCGGCGACGGCGGCACGGGAAGGAAGACGCGCGCCTGCCATGTCCCGGTCAGAGGAACCCCCGCGAGCGCGGCACCTGCCCTGAGCGTCCAGTCCAGGACCTCGATCGGGGAGGCGCCGGGCAGCGGGTGGACGATCAGCCCACGTCTCGCGTGATCCTGGCTGACGCGCCAGCTGGACGGCACCGGTACCCCGAGCTCTGCGAGCTGCGCCGCCGCACGGCGGCCCCGTGGATGGAGGATCCCGATGCTCTGCTCGCCGGTGCCACGTCTTCCACTTGCCGCCGGCATCCAGGTGCACATGCTGACCGGCGGCCGTGCGGTACCGAAGAGCGTCGAGAGGACCCCCGACCTGGCCGGCTCCGCCTCCTCTTCCGGCACGCCCGGCAGCAGGTTCAACCAGCCGTCGCCCGCCTCTGACAGCACGCGCATCCGGTCGACCACGACCGCCGTTGTAGGCGGACGGAACTCGAACTGCTCCACCGGGCGTCGCGACGGCATCCCCGAGTGTCTACAGGAGTCAGAGAAGGCGAGCCGGACGCGGAACCTCCCCCCGACAACCGGTCGGGGGGAGGTCTGCGGCTTCTGCCCGGGCGAGCACCCGGGGTTCAGCATCGTGCGCCGGGGTGGAGCGCTCAGGCAGCCTCGACCTTGGAGACCGACCGGGCCTTCGGGAACTCCTGCTCGGCCGGGGTCCGGCGGATGTGCCAGAGGCCGAGACCGGCGAGCACCAGCATCAGGAAGGCTGCGCAGAATGCCGCCAGCGCCCCGTCGAAGGCGAGGGCTCCGAAAATCGAGAAGGAGTAGGCCGACAGAAGG
Organism: Acidimicrobiales bacterium; assembly: GCA_030043315.1. Lineage (GTDB taxonomy): Bacteria > Actinomycetota > Acidimicrobiia > Acidimicrobiales > RAAP-2 > JAJYVT01. The sequence goes on along the minus strand of JASHYA010000210.1, from coordinate 14,717 downwards.
AGCCCCTGAAGGGTGACGGCCCTAAAGCTCACTGTCACGAGGGCTGCAAACTTCTTTGTTGACGGGTGAGCCAGCGAGTACGCGGAGATCTTCGAGTACACGCCGTGGAACGGCAGGTCGTACACGTCCATCTGCACCTTGTAGGCGTACGCCTTGGCCTGGGGTCCCGTGAGCACCTGCTGGCCCGCGTAGGGCAGCTGCACCGAGCGCGAGGCGTAGTTCTCGCTATGCGGTGTGTTCATTGTCTTCGCGGTGGGGAAGAAGATCTCCTGTCGGGCCAGCTGGTTGTGGACCTGGTTGGTGGTGTAGGTGGAACCCCACAGAAGCAGCGCTCCCGCTGCGAGCAAAAAGACGGTGAGGACAACCCCGCCGCCAGAGAGGATGATGTCGAGGGTCTTGCGTTTCATGGCGCATCCGCTCCCTTGTCCCGACCCGTTTGGGTCTCCTGACGCCCCTGTTCGAACGTCTCTACGATACGGTGCTCTTCAGATGGGAGTCCCCGGCAGGGCCGGAGGTCCCACGACGAGGGGCCCAAGGTCCCGACGTCGGGACGGTCCGGCGAGGGCTCACGACGCCCAGGACTCGCGTCCGAGCCGGTGCCGCAGCGTCGCGAGGGCGCGCGCCTCGATCTGGCGGACACGCTCGGGGGAGATCGACAGCTCGGCGCCGACATCGGCTGCGGTGCGCGGGCCATCCGCGGAGCCGATGCCGTACCGCAGCCTGAGGACCCTCGCCGCCGACGCCGACAGCTGCTCCAGGAGGTGACCGATCTCACCGGGCAAGACGGACGAGATGGCGACGTCGCCGACGTCTCGCGAGGGGTCCGCGACGAGCTCGCCGAGCTCGTCGCCGTCGTCGTCGATCGGGGCGGACATGGAGAGCACCGGTGCCACCGCCCTGCGGATCGCGACAACGTCCGCGATGCCGATGCCCGACTCGTCGGCGAGCTCCCGTGTTCCGGGTGAGTGCCCGAGCTTGCGCTCGAGTCGCTCCGCGGTGTCCGACAACTCCCGCGCCTGGTCGCGACGGTGCCGGGGAAGCCGCACCGTCGACGAACAGTCGGCTACGGCTTGTGCGACGCCCTTGCGGATCCACCAGGTCGCGTAGGTCGAGAACTTGTACCCGCGTCGCCAGTCGAATCGCTCGATCGCCTGCATCAGGCCGATGTTTCCCTCCTGCACCAGATCGGACAGCTCGACGCCGCGGTGCTGGTAGCGCTTGGCGATCGAGACGACCAGGCGAAGGTTGGACCTGATGAAGTCCTGGCGAGCGCGGTTGCCGGAAGCGACCGCCTCTTGCAGCGCCCGTCTCCGTCGAAGGCTCAGCCGGTGCGCCCCTTCGAGCTCGCACTTGGCGCGCTCACCCTCTTGGATCGCCTGCGCGAGGCGCACTTCGTCGGCACGTGACAGGAGTGCATGCCACCCGAGCTCGTCGAGGTACAGGCGAATGAGGTCCGGGTCGCCCTGACCGAAGTCCCCTCGTTCGTTCTCCATGTCTGTGCCTCCCGTTCTCCGGCACGCGGGTACCACCGGCTCACATCAGGAGTAGCGCAGCGTTCCCGATGGGACCAGGGACGGAAGTCCCTTCCGGCTCGTCGACGTGTGGCGGGTTCGTGATGCGGTGTTCTCGAACAACGGACCACCGACCCGCGACTAACCGGACCTGCACGTGGCAGACTCTGCGCATGCCGTTGCGCGTCTTCCTGGTCGACGATCACGAGGTCGTCCGGGCTGGGCTCCACGCGTTGCTCGAGACCGAAGAGGACATCGCGATCGTCGGAAACGCGGGATCGGTCGAAGAAGCGCTGGTCCGTATCCCGCTTGCGAAGCCAGACGTCGCGATCCTCGATGTTCGGCTCCCGGACGGCAGCGGCATCGAAGTCTGTCGCCAAATACGGTCGGATCATCCGGACATCGCCTGCCTGATGCTCACCTCCTACTCGGACGATGAGGCCCTGCTCGCTGCGGTCATGGCCGGCGCCGCCGGCTATCTCCTCAAGCAGATCGGTGGAACCGATCTCGTCGCGGACATCCGCAAGGTCGGAGCGGGCGGCACCCTGCTCGACCCGAAGCTGACCGAGCGGGTCCTCGAACGGCTGCGGCGCGGGCCGCAGGAAGACAAGCGCCTCGCCTCCCTGACGCCCCAGGAGCGCCGCATCCTCGACCGGATCGCCGAGGGTAGGACGAACCGACAGATCGGCGAGGAGCTGTTCCTCGCCGAGAAGACGGTGAAGAACTACGTCTCGAACCTGCTCGCGAAGCTCGGGATGGAGCGCCGCACCGAAGCAGCGGTCTTCGCCACGAAATTGGCCGAGCGGCGCTCGTCCCTCGATCGTCAGGAGCCCGCCGGCGGCTCATGACCGTGAGATGCCGCGGCACGTCGCGAGCCGTGTGCCCGTGCTGCGCGCAGGTCCACTCCAGCAGCTTCGAGTGCGTCCTCGAGCGTCCTGCGTTCCAGCTGGGGTCGCGCGAACCGTGCGGCGTCACAAGGAATCGCGTGCAGACGGCAGAGGTTGATGAGGGCACGGTCGTACCGCAACTCCATGGCGATGCGGGACGTCGCGTCCAACCGGCGCGACAAAGCGGTCGACCGGTCGGTGCCGAGACGATCACGACACTCGACCACCTCTTCCAGAAGGACCTTCTCCGTCGAGGTGCGAGCGTCTGTCGCGTCGTCCGCCAAGGTCAACGACATGGCCAAGAGCTCGCTGTAGATCGACATGGTCGTCATCGTCGCCAATCTTGTGTCGGCCACCTGGCCACCTCCGGCAACTCCTCGCCCACGAGGCGGACCCCCGCCCACTCTCGGGTGCCGGCGGACGACACAACAGGGTCGTCGGTCACATGAAAAGTCCCAAGTCGCCGCCATCTTAAGGGCTGACGCTCCGGGTAACCAGCACCGATCCGGGTGACCGACACCGATAGGCTCACGTCGATGCCCTACAGGCGCGTCGAGGATCCCGCAAAGCTGCGGCGGCTGCTCGAGGCGGTCCTCCTCCTCGAGGCGGATCTGAGCCTGCCTGTTCTGCTTCGACACTTCGTCCAAGAGGCCTGCTCCATGACCAACGCCCGCTACGGGGCGCTCGGTGTGCTGAACGACGACCGGACCGGTCTCGCAGAGTTCATCACGGTCGGCCTGAACGACGCAGAGGAACGTGCGATCGGGCACCGGCCTACGGGCCTCGGCGTGCTCGGCCTCCTCATCGTGGACCCGAAACCGCTACGCCTCGCGAACATCGCGGACCACCCCGGCCGGGCGGGATTCCCGCCAGGTCATCCCGAGATGCGATCGTTCCTCGGGGTCCCCGTGGCCGCCCATGACGAGGTCTACGGCAACCTCTACCTCACCGACAAGGTCGGATGGTCCGAGTTCACCCAGGACGACGAGGCCCTTGTCGTGGCGTTCGCCCAGGCCGCCGGGATCGCGATCGAAAACGCGCGCCTTCACGACCGCGTGCAGGAAGTCGCCGTGCTGGAAGACCGCGACCGCATCGCGAGAGACCTCCACGATGCCGTGATCCAGCGCCTCTTCGCGATCGGACTGTCCCTCCAGGGGATCGCCAGGCCCCCACTCGAGGGACAGACGCTCGAGCGAGTGCAGCGTGCGATCAGAGACCTCGACGACACCATCCGACAGATCAGGTCCTCCATCTTCCAACTCTCGAGCACATCGTCGCCGGGCCCCGGATTGCGTGCGAGCGTGCTCGCCCTGGTGCACGAGCTTCGACCGGTCGTCGGGTTCGACGTCTCGGTGTCGTTCGAGGGCCCGGTCGAGACCGCGGTCCCAGAGCCGACCGCCGAGCACCTTGTCTTCACCATCCGCGAGTTGCTCACGAACGTCGGCCGGCATGCGAAGGCGTCACGTGCGTCCGTGCTGCTCCGGGCCGACACGGCCACCGTCACCCTCGAGGTCGTCGACGACGGCCGAGGGATCGAGGCCGCGTCCGGAGATCGCACGTCCGGTGGACGCCTCGGGCTCGCGAACCTCCGTCGCCGGGCTGAGCGGCTCGGTGGCGAGATGGTGCTCGAGACGCCTGAGGGCGGCGGCACTTCGGTGCTCTGGCGCGTGCCGATCTGACCGGCGAGGTCGGCTGCCCTTCCAGTTCTGCCCACCGCTTGCGAAGCGGAACGGTGACGGGCGAGACACAGCCAACGGACCCGTAGGCTGTGGTGAGCTCGGGTGCGAGGATGGAGGTGGAGTTCGTGAGCTCCGTGGGTGGCGACGCGCCGGCGCGCGTGGTGGTGGGGGTCGACGGTTCGGCGTCGTCCCTCGAGGCGATCGACTGGGTCGGCGAGTACGCCGCGGTCATGAACGCGCCGGTCGAGCTGGTTGCCGTGTGGGAATGGCCGAACAGCTACGGATGGGCGATCCCCCTCCCGGACGGCTACAACCCCTCAGCCGACGCCGAGCGCGTGCTCTCGGAGTCCGCGGCGAGGCTGCTCGAACGTCACCCCGGCCTCTCGGTGACGACCAAGGCGCTCGAAGGCCACCCCGCGCAGGTGCTCGTGGCGGTGTCAGACGGCGCGGGGCTCCTGGTGCTCGGCTCGCGCGGGCACGGCCAGTTCGCCGGCATGGTCATCGGTTCGGTCAGCGAACACTGCGCGGCACAGGCACACTGCCCGGTGCTCGTCTTCCACCGCTCGCACGAGGAGATGGCGTGAGCGGTCCGGGCGGCCCGCCGCAGCCCTGGGCCGCCAGGGGAGGGCGCCGTCAGGGGTCGCTCTCGAGCCGCGAGCTCCCTGGGGGCTGACGCGGGCCCGTGGCGTGCCGCCGCTCAGGCGCGTCGTCCATCGCGCGCTCGCGGGCGAGCCGGGCGGCACGGACCGCCTCGGTCCCGGGCCCCCCGAACGTCGCCGGCTCGGGCTCAGCAGGGTCTCCGACGAGCGCGCCCAGGGTGGCGGCGGTCGAGCGGCGTACGGCTTGAAGGTCGTAACCGCCCTCGAGGAAGAGCACCGTTCGTCCCGGCGACGGGGCGAACGCGCCAACGCTGCGGGCCAACGCCGCGAAGTCGGTGCTCGACAGCACGAGGCCTCCGAGAGGGTCGGCCCGATGGGCGTCGAACCCGCACGACACGAGGACCCAGTCGGGCCGAAACGCGTCGACAGCCGGCGTGACGACCTCGTCCACCGCCCGGCGCAGCACGTCGCCAGTCGCACCGGGCGGGACGGGCACGTTGAGGGTGGTCCCGATGGCCGAGGCTCCCCCGACCTCCTCGGGCCGCCCGGTGCCCGGGTACAAGGGCCATTGATGAGTCGACACGTAGAGCACGGCGGGTTCGTCCCAGAAGATCACCTGCGTGCCGTTGCCGTGGTGGACGTCCCAGTCCACGACGAGGACGCGGGCGCCTCGAGCGACGAGCGCGCCGGCAGCCACCGCGACGTTGTTCAGAAGACAGAAGCCCATCCCGCGCCCGCGTACCGCGTGGTGACCGGGTGGTCGGACGACGACGAACGCAAGCCCCGTGCCAAGGGAGTCCAGCGCCTCGATCGCCAACAGACCGGCACCGGCGGCGTCGAGGGCCGCGTCCCACGACGTCGTCGTGACGTAGGTGTCCTGATCGAGCCCACCCCCACCGCGGCGTGAAAGCGCCTCGAGCTCGTCGAGGTACAGCTCGTCATGGACGCGGACGAGGTCCTCACGCGGTGCGGGGCGGGTTCCTACCTTCACGAGGTCGCTCCCCAGTGCCAGGTCCTCGATACCCTGCAGCACGGCAGCGATGCGCGCCGGGCGCTCCGGATGCGCTCCACCGTCGTGCTCCATCTCGCCCACAGGTCCGGCCAAGATCAGCACGGCGGATCGACTCCATCTCCCGCCGTTCCATTGTCGTCGTGTCGGGTGGCTTCTCGGCGAGCGAGCGCCTCGAGGTACGAGGGGACCAGCCCGATCGGAAACCTGACTTTCACGACCCCTTCTTCGAAGCGGGTCTCCACGGGGAACCCGGTGCCATGGAACACCTCGAGCATGGCCGCGTTCTCGGCGAGCGTATCGGCCACGAACACTTGGATTCCCTGCACCCTCGCGGCGCGTGCAAGCTCGTCCGCGAGCAGGGTGCCGATTCCCTGGTGCTGGAAGTCGTCCTCGACCACGAATGCGACCTCGGCCTCGTCGGTCCCCGTAATCCGATCGTACCGACCCACCGCGATGAGCCTGTTCTGCGTCAGTACGACGAGCGCGAGGCGGTCGACATAATCGACATGAGTGAAGCGCTCGACCTCTTTCGCGGTGAGCACCGGATGGAAGTTGAAGAAGCGCAGGTAGACGGAGAGCGGGGACAGGCACGCGTGAAATGCGACCAGCATCGCTGCGTCGTCAGGGCGGATCGGCCGGATGTGCACCAGCTGTCCGTTGGAGATCCGCACGTCACGTTCCGCCTTGTGCGGGTAGCCGACTGGCGATCCCTGCGTGTGCGCGGCCTCTCCGCCGGCGTCAACGCCCGCTCGCCTCAGGACCGTTGCCAACTCGATCTCCCCAGGATCCGACACGACACTCCTCGCCCGACCTCCGACAGCAAGCTGCACAATGCCACGCGTGCCCACACCATATGGAGGCGAGGAAGTGGGGCGACTGGGCTCATCGCCCCCGTCCTGTGAGAGCACGGGGTGAGCCCCACCGGCGGGAGTGCCCGGCACTCTCCTCCCGAGCTGCTCAGATCTTCTTGACCGGGACCTTCGTCACCTCCGGCTCGGTGTCCGCAGGAAGCGGGATCCGGAGCTCGAGGACGCCGTCCTGGTAGGTCGCGTTTACGTCTTCGGCCGCGACCCCATCTGGCAGGCGAACGGTCCGGGTGAGCTCGCCGTAGCGAAACTCGGAGTGGTACCGCTTCTTCCCCTTCTGCTCGGCCTTGACCTCGCGGTGCGCGTGCAACCGCAGCACACCATCTTGCACCGTGACCTCGACGTCTTTCTCAGGGTCCACCCCGGGCACCTCGGTCCGCAGTACGAGTGTCCCGCCGTCCTCGTACTCCTCGAGCTTCAGCCAACCGTCGTGCTCCGGATCGATGTCGAACATCCGGCGCCACCGATCCGGCAGCAATGACCCGCGCCAGTCGAGTACCTGGCGCTCCCGATGCACGATTGCCATGGCGAGCTCCTTTCTGCCCTGCTCACTTCCGGTCATCCTCGCCGTCGTCGTGGCTCGCTCCGGGCGACGGCTCCAAACCCATCGTGGGCTCGGCCGCGGACCACCTGGAAGGGCCGAAAGCCTCTACCCAAAGACGGAGGCCCGCGCCCCAGGTACCCCGGCGGCATCCTCCTCGACCGGTCAGCGCCCGGTCACGCAGTCCCTGACGGCCCGTACCTGCGCGGCCTTGGCCGGTCCCTCCAGACCGGTCCCTCGCCCTGCCACCTCCCCACACGGCAAGCGGACGGGCCGACCATTCGGAGCGCCCACTCAGAGCTCCGAACGGCCCTTGGTCCTTGCGGCGTCGCGCGGAAGACTGGGGTCATGCAGCTGCAGGCGCGTGCGCGCTGACGGGCATCCCTGGTCGTCCTTCGTTGCACGAGCTCGAACCGTTCGGACCCGGTGGACGTGACCGGAGGGCGCCCGTGGTGTTCCACGACCGTGCGGACGCGGGGCGTCAGCTGGCCACGATGCTCTCGGCGCTGACGGACGTCCGGCCCGTCGTCCTCGGACTACCGCGCGGCGGAGTGCCCGTCGCCGAGCAGGTCGCTCGGATGCTCCACGCCCCGCTCGACGTGATCCTCGTCCGCAAGCTGGGCGTTCCCTACCAACCCGAGCTCGCGGTGGGCGCGATCGGAGAAGGCGGCGTGCGCGTCGTGAACGAGGAGGTACGGCGTGCGGCCGCGGTGCACGAGCGGGACATGGCTTCGATCGAAGCGCGCGAGCGAGCGACGCTCGACCGAATGGCCCACACCTTCCGCAGGGGACGCCCTCGGATCTCTCTCGAGGGCCGGACGGTCATCGTCGTCGACGACGGCATCGCGACCGGCTCGACCGCCCGGGCGGCCTGCCAGGTCGCCCGGGCACACGGCGCATCTCGTGTCGTGCTCGCCGCACCGGTCATCCCGTCCATGACGCTCGAGTCACTGCGCGCCGTCGCGGACGAGGTCGTCTGCGTGGAATCACCGGAACCCTTCTTCGCGATCGGTCAGTGGTACGAGGATTTCACCCAGACGAGCGACGAAGAGGTCATCAAACGGCTCGACGACGCCGCAGCGCGTGCACACGGCGGTGGCCCACGTATCGGGGACTCGGAGACCGCGGTGTCGATCGCGCTTGCATCCGGAGGAAAGCTCGCCGGGCGGCTGTTCGTTCCGTCTCAGCCGATCGGCGTCGTCGTCTTCGCGCACGGCAGCGGCAGCAGCCGGTTCAGTCCACGGAACCAAGCCGTCGAGCGTCGGCTCCGGCGGACACGCCTCGGAACGCTCCTGTTCGACCTGTTGACGCCGGAAGAGGCCGAGGACCGTGCGCGAATCTTCGACATCGAGCTCCTCGCCGACCGGCTGCTGTCGGCGACGGACGCGGTGCGATTGCTCGAGCCTCGCTTGCCGTTGGGCTGCTTCGGGGCGAGCACCGGGGCCGCGGCTGCCCTGTGGGCAGCCGCCGAGCCCGGAGCGCCGATCACCGCGGTCGTCGGGCGCGGCGGCAGGCCGGACCTCGCCACCCCCCGACTGCACGACGTCCGCGCCCCCACGCTGCTCGTCGTGGGCGAGCACGATCCGGAGGTCCTCAGGCTGAACCGTGAGGCGCTGGCGACGATGGACTGCGAGCGCGAGCTCGTGGTCGTCGAGGGCGCGACCCACCTCTTCGAAGAGCCCGGAGCGCTCGACCGCGTGGCCGAGCTCGCCGCGAACTGGTTCTCGACCCACTTCCGGAGTGGTCACGGGAAGCTCTGAAGCCCCCAGGGGAGTGCAGGGAAGGCCGGGAACGGCAGGGAAACGAGATGTGCGGGAGAAAGGACCTGAGGATGACCTCCACCTCCGAGCTCCTCGTCGACGGCTTCGGGCGCGTCCACGAGACCGTCCACGGCGTCGTCCACGGACTCTCGCTCGAAGCGCTCGCGTTCCGTCCGGACAAGAGCGCGAACCCGATCGGATGGCTCGTCTGGCACCTGACGAGGGTCCAGGACGACCATGTCGCCGAGGTCGCAGGCGCCGACCAGCGGTGGACCGCCGAGGGGTGGGACGTCCGGTTCGCACTGCCGTTCGACAGGCTCGAGACCGGCTACGGCCAGGACGCCGAGGAGGCGGGCGCCGTGGCGGTCGAGCCGGCCCTCCTGCTCGGCTACCACGACGCGGTGCACGCGGCGACGATTGCGTACGTCAGCGGTCTCGTCGACCGCGACCTCGACCGCGTCGTCGACAGGCGCTGGGACCCTCCCGTCACCCTGGGTGTGCGGCTCGTGAGCGTGCTCGCCGACGACCTCGAGCACGTCGGTCAGGCCGCCTACCTACGCGGGCTCTTCGAGCGCCGTCCCGATTGACGAAGCCGCCCGGGGCGATCAGGCCGCGCTGCAGCGGTTCGGACCGAGCTCGAGCGCCCGCACCTCGTCGGAGGACGCCGACGTCTCCCCCACGTTCAGCCGGACGATCTCCACGTAGCTCGGCGGTCGAACGGTCGCGCGCGTCGCCGCCCACGACACGAAACGCTCACGTTCCCAGCCCAGCTGCGGCACGGCCGCCCGCACGTCGCGAAGGCGCGTGGCCACGGGTACGTCGGGGACGACCTCCACGGCGTCGCCGTAGTGAGCGGGCAGGACGAGCGCGTCGTCCGACCAGTGCGACAGGAGGTTGTGGAGCGAGCGGTACAGTTCCTCGCCGTACTCGCGAGGACGATCAGCGAGATCCGGACGTCCGACGCCGTCGACGAAGAGCGTGTCGCCGGTGAGGAGCGCCCCGCCGTCGAGGTCGAGCACGACCGAACCCAGCGTGTGGCCAGGAGCGGCAACGACCCGAGCGGTCGCGCGTCCGAGCTCGAGCCGGTCACCATTCCCCAATGACGAGAAGGGGAACCGGCGTGGGTCGCCCGGCGAGAGGTGGAGTACCGCTCCCGTTGCGGCTGCGAGCGCCCTGGCTCCGCTCACGTGGTCCGCGTGCAGATGCGTGTCGACGACACGGGTCACCTTCCACCCCTCGGCCGACGCGACATCGAGATACCGGTCGATCTCGAAAGACGGGTCGACGACCATCGCCTCCCCGTCCGTCGCCACGACGTACGAGAGGCAGCCCTTCCCGCGGCGGCGGAGCTGCACCACCGCGAACGGCCCGATCTCGAGCCACGCGGTGTCGTAAAGGGCGGCCCAGGCGAGCATCCCGCCGGCCAGGTTCACAGCGTCGATCCCCGCCGCTCGGAGGGCGTCGACCGCCCTCGCGGATCGCTGGCCGCTGGCGCACACCACCACGACGCGGCGGTTCTGCGCGACCGTGGCGAGCTGGCTCTCCACGGAGGAGAGCGGAACGTTTCGAGCGCCCGGGATCGCCCAGGCCTCGAACTCGTCGGCCTCTCGCACGTCCACGAGCGCCGGGGCATGTGCGGTGCCGAGGAGACCCGCGAGCTCCTCGGCCGACACCTCGGACACCTCGGTCACCTCGGCCGCACGGTCGCCGGTCGCCTTGCTCATTCGCGCGTCCTCCTGTCCTGCCGTGGAGCACCCGCCCGGCTGTGGCCAGCCTACGGCGCGCGAGGCGGGATATCCGTGCTCCTCGTCATCGCTCACCGCCCTGCACCGGTGCGACCACCGATCATGGTCGACGTGCTGCAATGAGCAGGTGCAATCGCCAGGGTCACGACGGGCGAGACGGCGCGAGGCGCGTGCCGCTCGCACGCGTCGGGTGTGCGCTTGCGGGCTCGTCCTCGCCGTGGCCGGCCTCGCGCTGGCCGGCTGTGCCGGCTCACCGGGCGGGTCGGCCGCACCGACGACCTCCTCGACGTCCCCCCCGACCACGACTCCGACCTCGGCCACATCGGTCCCGACGACGTCGACCTCGCCGCCGGCCCCGACCACCACGTCGGCCCCGACGACGCCCACCACGGTCCCCCCAAGCACCTCGACCACCGGGCCAGGTACGTCGTGCGCGACACCGCCCACACGTTGGTCCGCGACACGGATCGTCAACCAGCTCCTCATGGTGATCGGGGAGTTCACAGCGGCCGGGACACTCGCTCCGGAAGCCAGGGCGGGCGTGGGAGGGTTCGTGTTCCTCGGGGAACCGGCAGCGACCGCGGGTCCGGCGCTGCACGCGGCGCTGAGCGGCCTCGACGCCGACGCTGCCGGTGCCCGTCAGGTCCAACCGTGGATGTCGACCGACACAGAGGGGGGTCCGGTATCGCGCCTTGCGAACGTCCTCGGAGCGATCCCCTCCGCGCGCGAGATGGCCGCGGAGTGGACGCCCGCCCAGGTGGAGTCGACGATGGCGGCACGGGGGCGGGCCCTGCGGAACCTCGGGATCACCATGGACCTGGCGCCGGTCCTCGACACGGCCTCTCCGACAGACCCGGTGGCCTACGAGTCACAGCGCTCGTTCAGCGCCACACCGCAGGTGGTCGCCGCCTACGGCGCGGCGTACGCCGCGGGGCTGCGCGCCGCCGGCGTGGTCGCGGTCGGGAAGCACTTCCCGGGACTCGGCCACGCGTCGGCCGACACGGACACAGGCCCGGCGACAGACCCCCCGCTCTCGGAGCTGCGCGGCGACGACCTCATCCCGTTCACACGCGTCGTCGCGTCGGGCCTCCCGGTCGTGATGGTGGGCCATCCGATCGTGCCGGGCCTCACGAACGGCCTGCCAGCGAGCCTCACCGCCGCCACCTACGCCCTCCTGCGGACGACACTGCACTTCCGCGGGGTCACGATGACCGACTCCCTCGCCGCCGGGGCGATCTCCGCAGCGGGGTACAGCGAGGCGGAGGCCGCGGTGGCCGCCGTGCGCGCCGGTGTCGACATGCCCATGATCGACGCGTCCACATGGCAGCCCGTCACCGACGCGCTCGTCGCCGCCCTCACGGACGGCACGATCTCCCGCGCCCGCCTGGACGCCTCGGTGACCCGGATCCTCGCAGCCAAGGGCGTCACGACCTGCTCGAGCTGACGGTCCCGGACCGGTCAGAGGACCAGGCCCGCCGCCCGGGCAGACCACCGACGCCGTTGGCGAGCACAGCACGTCAAGAGGACCGAGGCCCCTGGCTCAAGGTGCGGGCGTGGCGCGTGGCCAAGCAGGTGCAGGCGGATGGACCACAGCGGTCGTCGTGGGCCGCCGCGCCGGGGACGTGGGCGCCGGGCGGCCCTACTCGACTCCAGCGGCTCCCGTACTGCGCGGACGAACCGGCAGCTGCCGGATGACCGCATCGGGAGTTGGGTCTTCCGCGGGTTCCTGGCGGCTCTCGGACCCTGCCAGCTTGAGCGGCGGCAGCGCGCGGGGAAAGTTGCCGAGGGGAGCGCTGGCCCCGATGGCTTCACGTCGGACGAGATGGGCAGGGGAGGCCACCTCACCCGCAAGCCCGATGGGGACGGAGTCAACCGAGAGACGGAACAGCTCCCAGCGCCGGGCGGCCCACAGGATCGTGGCGGTGGCCAGCACGAGCGGCGTCACCCAATCGAGGAGCGTGAAGCCGACGTGGCCGCGCACGAGGACACTCGTGGCGCACGCGAGGGCAACGGCCAAGGACCCGACGCCCCAAGCCAGGGTCATCTCGACGTTTGCCTTTCGAAAACGTGGGTCGTCGCGGAGCCCAGGTGCGACGAGCGGCACCGTGTAGATCTCGCTCAAGGGCGTGAAGAGGAGCGAGCCGAACGCCAGCAGGCTCAACACGCCGACGACCAGCGCCCGTGGAATGACGACCTGATCGTTCCAGGCAGGAAACAAGAGCCCCGAGATCAGGACGACGGCGAAGATCCCCGCGGCGACCCGTGGCAGCAGCGCGAACCTGCCGCGCCAGAAAGACCACCCGAGGAGCCCCACGCTGCAGCCGAGCGCGCTCCCGGCCGCCCAGGCGACCCCCAGCCCGAGCTTGCGGTCGATCACGATGAACACGAGCCACGGCAACATGTCCGCGTAAGCCTCAGCGTCCATTGGTGCACCTCGTTCCGGGACCGACTACCGGGGACCCGGGGCCGGCTAACAACCTGTCCATGCGCCAAACAGGTCGTTCGGCTAACCTTTATCTCCACAGTAACCCGGCCGGAAACTTCCGGCACTTCATGAGCGGAGGGGAAAAGATGCATCCCGAAAAGACTCGTGGAGTCGCGCGATGACGGCGTTGTCGGGTCCCTCCACCCGGTCGGCATCGAGCGACGGCGCCATCGCGTTCGTCGAGGCGATCGACGCGGCACAGTCCGTGCTTCGCGCGATCGGTGATCACGCGTTGAACGACCTTGGCGGAGGGATCACGACCACCCAGTTGCGGCTCCTCGACCGATTGGAGCGGCTCGGCGAGTCGAGGCTGATCGACCTGGCCGACGCGCTCTCGATCGCGCCGTCCACCGCGACCCGATTGTGCGACACCTTGGCGGAGCACCAGCTCATCGTGCGGCACCGGCGAGGCCGCGATCGCCGTGAGCTGCAGATCGTACTGACCGACGCCGGCACCAAGCTCCTCGAAGCGGTGCGCCGGCAAACGGTCGCCGAGTGGACGCGCGCCCTCGACCGCATCAGCGAGCACGATCTCCTCTACGTGGCCCGCGTACTCGCGGACATCACTCCTTAGCCATCAGGAGAGGCTGGGGCAGGAGAGGCTGAGGTCCGAAGACCACTCTCACCGGCACCCGGCCTGAGGCGCGCGCCACCTGGCACCAGCTTCCACCGACGCCGGCGTCGGGCTGGCCCGCCGGTCGGCCCCCGTGACGTTCGGCCCTGCGTCCGACGAGGGCTGCTCCTTAGCGTCCAAACCGTGCAAGGAGCAGGGCGCGTGGTCGCGCACCGCTGGGTCGTGCTCACGATCCTCTGCGTCAGCCTCCTCGCGGTGAGCGTCGACACGACGATCCTCAACGTCGCGATCCCCGACATCATCCGCTCGCTCCACGCGTCGACGAGCGACCTGCAGTGGGTGGTCGATGTCTACGCGGTGGTCTTCGCCGGTCTCCTCCTCGTCTTCGGCAATCTGGGCGACCGACTCGGGCGCAAGTGGATGCTCGTCGCAGGGGTCGCCGTCTTCGGAAGTGGCTCGGCAGCCTCGGCGTTCTCCGGCAGCCCCGGACATCTGATCGCCGCGCGCGCCTTCCAGGCCGTCGGCGCGGCGGCCATCATGCCGTCGACCCTCTCGGTGCTCACGAACGTCTTCACCGGCGCCCGGGAGCGGGCGAAGGCGATCGGGATCTGGTCGGGGACGACCGGCCTCGGGGTGGCGATCGGCCCGGTCGCCGGTGGGTGGCTCCTCGCCCACTACTGGTGGGGTTCGGTCTTCCTCGTGAACGTGCCGATCTGCGCGCTGGGGCTCGTCTGCATGTTGTGGCTCGTCCCCAATTCCAGGGATCGCCATGCGAAGAAGCCCGACGCGCTCGGCGCGGTCCTCTCGACGGGCGGCATGTCGCTCCTCCTCTGGGGCGTGATCGGCGCACCGACACGGAGCTGGACCTCACCCGAGGTGCTCGCCACGGTCACCGGAGGAGCGGTCGTGCTCGGCGCCTTCGTGGCATGGGAGCGACGCACGGACCACCCGATGCTCGAGCTTTCCCTCTTCCGCTCGAGACGGTTCACCGGTGCGATCGTCGCAATGGCGCTCGTGCTCTTCGCGTTGATGGGCGGGCTCTTCCTCCTGACGCAGTA
>JASHYA010000209.1 GCA_030043315.1 Acidimicrobiales bacterium | reverse complement strand
GCGCTCGCCCGCCGGATGATCGCCGCCTACCTCACGGTCCCGGCCTACGCGGCCTTCCACCGCTGGTTGGGACGCGGCCCGTTCCTCCAGGGGATGTGGGACGCGTGGGAGGCGGGCGACCGCAAGGCGGCGCTCGGGGCGATCCCCGACGAGGTCGTCGACGCGCTCGTCGTCCACGGCGATCCCGACGACTGCCGGGCGCACGTCGCGCGCTACGTCGAAGGAGGGGTGACGCTTCCGGTGCTCTTGGTGGTGACCGCGGAACGCGATCTGCGCGAGGCGGTTCTCGCGCTCGGCGCGTGATCGTGGACTTCCGCACCGTCTCCGTCGCCGAGCTCGCCCGCCGCGTCCGCGAGAAGGAGGTCTCGGCCCGGGAGGTGGTGACTGCGTCGCTCGAGCGCATCGACGCCCTCAATCCGGACTTCCTCGCGTTCATGGCCGTCGACGGGGAGCAGGCGCTCGAGCAGGCGGGCGCCGTCGACCAGCTCGTCGCTTCCGGCGCGGACCCGGGACCGCTCGCAGGTGTGCCGATCGGGGTGAAGGACAGCGAGGACGCCGCCGGCTATCGCACGACCTTCGGCTCGACGCTGCTCGCCACAGCGGCGCCGGCCGTCCACGACTCGGTGCTGGTCGCGCGCCTGCGGGCCGCAGGGGCGGTCGTGGTCGGCAAGACGAACCTGCCCGAGTTCGCCTGGACCTCGCACACCTCGAACGCGCTGTTCGGCACGACGCGCAACCCCTGGAAGCCTGACCACTCCGCAGGTGGCTCCTCCGGCGGCTCCGCGGTGGCGGTCGCTGCGGGCATGGTCCCGCTCGCCACCGGCAGCGACGGCGGCGGCTCGATCAGGATCCCCTCGTCGTGCTGCGCGTTGTCGGGCTTCAAGCCCTCCCACGACCGGGTGCCCACAGGGGATTCCCGCGGCGCCGGCTGGCTGGGGCTCTCCACCAAGGGGGTGCTCGCCCGCACCGTCGAGGACCTGGTCGTCGCCCTGGACGCCGTGGTCGGTCCCGACCCGGCCGACCTGGACTCCCTGCCCCGTCCCGACGCCAGCTGGCTCGACGCCCTCGTCGCACCCCGTGTGCCGGCACGCGTCGCGTGGTCGCCGGGGCTCGGCTACACCGAGGTCGACCGGTCGGTGATGGCCGTGGCGGAGCGGGTGGTGGCCGCGCTCGACGCCCTCGGCGCCGACGTGGTCGAGGTGGACACCGTCTTCGAGGAAGACCCGATGGACGACTGGCTCGCGATCGTGGAGCCCTGCCTCCTGCGGACACTCGAGCCGCACGAGGCGCGATGGGACTCGGTGACACCCGTCCTGTTGGCGATGGCCAGACACGCGCGGACGCTGCCTGCATCGAGGCTCGTTCGCGCGCTCGACCGGTGCCGTCTGATGAACCTCCGCCTCGTGGAGCTCTTCAGGGATGTGCGTCTCCTCGTGACGCCCACGACCGCGGGCGCGCCGCCACCCAACGCGCTCGGCGGGAAGGGCGTCGTGAACGGCGTCGTCGACCCGAGCTGGGTGCGCCTCACCTATCCGTTCAACATGACGCGCTCGCCTGCGGCCACGGTGTGCGCAGGCTTGAACGTCGACGGCCTTCCGGTCGGCGTGCAGCTGATCGGCCCCCAACACGCCGACCTGGTGGTGCTCCGGTCCGCCGCCGCGCTCGAAGAGGCGCTCGGCTTCCGGGCGACCGCCCCCCTGTAGCGGGGCGCAGGTAGCAAGGTCGCAAAGGAGCCCTCGTGCCCGAGATGCCCCAGATGCAAGCGCTGGCCGAGCGGCTCGACGCCGCGCTCGCCGGTGCGACGCTCGAGCGGGCCGACCTGCTCGGGTTCGCGAGCCTGAAGACGGTCGAGCCCGAGCCCGACGTGCTCGTCGGGCGGCGGCTCGAACGAGTGGACCGGCGGGGAAAGTACGACCTGCTCTGCTTCGAGGGGGGGTACCGCGTCGCGCTGCACCTGTCCCAGGCCGGCCGGGTCGATCTCGAGCTCCCACCCAAGGCGACGCGCCCGCGCGGGTCGCTCGTGCGTCTCACGTTCTCGGGTCCCTCGGCTGCGGTGCTCCTCCGCGAGCACGGCACGCAGCGCAAAGCAGGCTGGTGGGTGCTCGGCCCGGGCGACGATGGCCCGCTCGCGAGCCTCGGGCCGGAGGTCGACAGCGAGGCCTTCGCCGAGCTGCTCCGGCACGACCAGAGCCCGCGCCGCCTCTACACGTGGCTGCGCGACCAGCACGTCGTCGCGGGGATCGGACGGGGGTACACCGACGACGCGCTCCATCGGGCGAACCTCTCGCCGTTCGCCACGGTCGGCTCCCTCGACGCCGAAGCCCGGGAGCAGCTGCTCGCCGCGATCCGGACCGTGCTCGCCGAAGGATTGGAGGCCGAGCGGGGTCGCACGGGCGGGCTGTCCGAGCCGCGTCTCGGTGAGCACTTCACCATCCATGGGCGGGTGGGCGAGCCCTGCCCTCGCTGCGGCGCGACGATCCGCCGCGTGTCGTTCGACTCCTACGAGGTGGCCTACTGCACGTGCCAGACCGGCGGCACGGTGCTCGCCGACCGGAGGCTCTCCCGCCTCTTGCGCTGAGAGGCTCGAGGGGCCGGGACGACCGTGGGGGTAGGGTCCGGCTCCGGCTCAGTCCTGCGAGTCCTTGTGGCCCCGGGCGTCCAGGGCGTCCCGCGAGTCCTCGTCGTCCTTCGGGTCGACCACGAGCAGGAGCGGTGCGAACTTCTCCTGCGCGGCCGCTCGGCGCGTCGGCACGTGCTCGGTCGGGACGTCCGTCGGCGTGTAGCGCCGGAGCGTGTGGCGGGCCACCGACTGGCGGTGGACCTCGTCGGGACCGTCGTAGATGCGCGCGGCGCGCGCGGCGCGGTACATCGACTCGAGCGGAAGGTCGGAGGAGAATCCGAGCGCGCCGTGCACCTGGATGGCGCGGTCGATGACGTTGTAGAGGACCGTCGCCCCCCAGTACTTGATCATGGCGATCTCGTCCCGCGCGGCCGCTGCGCCCTCGCGGTCGATCTTCCACGCGGCTTGCAGGGTCATCAGCCGCGCGGCGGACATCTCTGCCAGTGAGTCGGCGACCCAGTTCTGGACGGTCTGCTTCTCGGCCAGGAGCGACCCGTGCGCGTACCTCGAGACCGCACGCTCGCACAACATGTCGAACGCGCGGCGCCCCTGTCCGAGCCACCTCATGCAGTGGTGGATCCGTCCCGGACCGAGCCGCGCCTGCGCAAGACGGAAGCCCTCTCCCTCGCGCCCGACGAGGTTCGCCACCGGGACCCGGACGTCCTTGTACTCGATCTCCGCGTGGTT
>JASHYA010000208.1 GCA_030043315.1 Acidimicrobiales bacterium | reverse complement strand
TCAAGGCAGTTCGGGCCGATCGGGCCCACCAGGGACTCATCTGGCGCCGCAAATACTATCGCGCGCCGCCGCTGCTGCCGGCACGGCCACCCGCTCGATGCGTTCTCCGTTCCTCGGTCGTCCTCGCTCCCCTCCGGTCGAAAGGACCACTCGGCGTGCGTGCCCCGCGAGCTCTTCCCCTCGGGACTCGCTGTTCCCGTTCTTGCCGTTCCCGGGGGTGGCGATGCACGATGGCAACCGACCACCGAGTCGAGGCTAATCGAGGTCAGGAGGTGGATCGTGGCTCAACGTCGGGACGTGACTGCACGACTGTCCCCGTTTCTCGCCAGCTACGAGCGACGCCTGCTCCGGCTCCGAGCAGAAGTGGCGTCCTCCCCGACGCTGACCGCTTGGGAGGACCCACCCCTCGACCTGGGCCTGCTGCTCGACCCGGCATCGCGTGCCATCGGGGACGCGGCGGAAGCCATCGCCGCCCACCCGCAGTCCCGTTCCCGCCGCGGCACGCTCGCGGGCGAGCTGTCCGTCCTGTGGGCGGACGTGATCGAGATCGGTCCGGCACCGCTCCAACGGCGTTGGGGCCACGGCGAGATCCCTGGCGCCTGGCCCGAGGCCCACCGTCGGCTGGTCGAAACCGTGGAAGAGACGCTCGGCAGGCTCGGCAGCTGATCCCGGTCGGCTCCCGCTGCGCGCGCGGCCACAGATCGCGACGGGTTCTTGCCGGACAAGCGAAACCGCGGTGCGGGAGCTTCCGCGGATCTCCTCTTCTGCCGGAGGCCACGCGCGCACGTGTGCGTCGCTCCGGGGTCGGCGACGGGTACTCCATGCACGTTGCGCTGCGCGGGACAGCCGACTCGGGCTGGCCGGCCCGCCGAGTTGGACCCCCGCGACGGCGCTGCGAATGGCGGGCGGTGAGATCCCAGCCTGGCTCCCCGCCCCACGTTCGGCGCCGCTCGGTTGCTCCGGTTCGTCGTGTCGCGTGACCCGCCCTCCTCGGGCACGCGCCTTCGGGCACGCGCCGATCACGAATCACCCTTGCGCACGACCGCCGCGCTTGCCCACGCCGGATCGCCACTATCGTCCTCGATGGCGGGATCTCACCCATCGGCCGAGCCGAAGGAGGAGCCCAGTGAGCAGGTCGCGTGCAGTCATTCTGTCGGGTTCGCTCGGACTCGGCCACGAGATGCTCGTGCGCAGCTGCTCGGCGCTTCTCGAGCACTCCGGATGGCGCGTCGAAAGCCTGGACTGCATGGGCCTTCTCGGACGACGTTCCGGGGCCGCCGGTGAGCGGCTCTTCGCACGCACCATCCGCACGCTCCCCGGCGCCTACGACGCACTCCACTTCGCGCACTTGCGCACCGGGAGCCGGCTCGCCGCCGCGCTCGACGTGAGCGCGTCGGCTCGGCTCACCCCGGTGCTGAGTGAGCTGTTCGCGCGCGAGCCCCCCGACCTCGTCCTGAGCGTCTTCGCGACCGGTGCGTCCGCTGCAGCCAAGCTGCGCGCGAGAGGCAAATTGCAAGCTCCCGCGGTGGTGCTCTGCACCGACATCACGTTGCACCGGCTCTGGGTGCAGGCGGGCACGGATCTCTTCCTTTCGACTTCTCCCGCAGCCGGCACGTCCGTCCTGCGGTACCTGCCGCGTGCGAACGTCGCGGTCATTCCCCCGCCGGTCCGGCCCGCGTTCTACGAGGCACCCTCGAAGGAGAAGGCCCGCGCGGAACTCGGGCTGCCCCGCGACGCATCGTGCGCGCTGGTGATCGACAGCGGCTGGGGCTTCGGACCGATCGACGCGCGCGTCGCCGCACTCGCGCGAGCAGGGGTCTTCGTGCTCGCGGTGGCCGGCAGGCAGGCGGACGTGGAGCGCCGCTTCCGCGCGCTCGGTGCAGCCGACCAACGCGTCCGGCCGTTCGGCTTCGTGGACGACGTCCCTCTCCTGATGGCGGCCGCCGACGTGGTGGTGGCGCTCCCCGGCGCGACCACCTGCAGCGAGGCGAGGGTGCTCGGCCGTCCCCTCCTGCTGCTCGATGGGATGCCGGGGCACGGCCGTGAGAACCTCGTCCACGAACTCGAGCTCGGGGACGCCCGCGTGGCCGGTCCGGCCCCCGGCGACCTCGCCGAGGCGGCGCTCGCCTTCATCGAGGCGAGGAGAGGCGCCCCGCCGCGGGCGCGCGTCCCACGCTGGGAGCCGGCCTTCGTCGACGCGCTCACCCGAGTGGGGGTCCACCTCTTGTCAGATTCTGCTACCGGGACCCCGGTGCGGGCGGAGGGAACGTCCGGAGCCGGTCTCGTCGGTGTCGTCGGTGGGCCCGGTGGGGTCGGTGGGGCCCGTGGGGCCGGTACCGAGATGGAGGCCTCGCTTCGCCGTCGTGCCGCCTCGCCGGGGTCTCCCGCCGACGGGCGACAGCCGCAGCTGGCCACCGCGCAGCGGAGCTGAAAGGAAGGCGAAGCCGCGGGACCATCGCCGCGCCGCCAGCAAGATACGGCAAGATACGGCGAGCAGTGGCCGGCGGCAGCACCCGAGGAATGAACGGGAAACGGGAAACGGGGAGCGGGGAGCAAACGCAGCAGAGCCGCAGGAGAGCTGGGACACAGGAGCTGACAGGACAACAACACCGACGGAGTGAGGTCGAACCGATGCGCACCCTCTTTCTGAACCCGCCGTCCTACGAAGGTTTCGACGGTGGTGCAGGTTCCCGATACCAGGCGAAGCGGGAGATCCGTTCGTACTGGTATCCGACGTGGCTCGCCCAACCCGCCGCCATCGTGAGTGACAGTCTGCTCGTCGACGCACCGCCGGCGGGTCTCGGGCTCGACGACGTCGTGCCCCTGGCGTCCCGCCACGATCTCGCGATCCTCCACACGTCGTCGCCGAGCTTCCGGGGCGACGTCCTCGTCGCCGAGGCCATGAAGGAGACGAACCCGGCACTACTCGTCGGGTTCGTCGGTGCCAAGGTCGCGGTCGAGCCGGAGCGCTCCCTTCTGGCCTCCACCGCGATCGACTTCGTCGCCCGCGAGGAGTTCGACTTCACCGTGGCGGAAGTCGCGGAAGGCCGGCCGCTCGGGGAGATCCTCGGACTCAGCTACCGCACGACCTCCGGCACCATCACGCACAACCTCGACCGGCCGATCCTGGAGGACATGGACCGGCTCCCGTTCGTGACGCCGATCTACCGCCGCGACCTCAACCCGCGCAATTACGCGATCGGCTACCTCCGCCACCCCTACATCTCCTTCTACACCGGACGCGGCTGCCGGTCCCGGTGCACCTACTGCCTGTGGCCCCAGACCGTCGGTGGACACCGATACCGGACCAGGAGCGCCGGGCACGTGCTCGAGGAGGCGCAGCTCACCAAGCAGCTCTTCCCCGAGATGAAGGAGCTCTTCTTCGACGACGACACGTTCACCGACGACCGGCCGAGGGCGGAGGAGATCGCCCGGGGCCTCGGCCGCCTCGGCCTGATGTGGTCGTGCAACGCGAAGGCGAACGTCCCGCGCGAGACGCTGCAGGTGCTCGTGGACAACGGCCTCCACCTCCTCGTCGTCGGGTACGAGTCCGGCGACCAGCAGGTGCTGAACAATGTGAAGAAGGGTCTCAAGGTCGACCGCGCCCGCCGGTTCGCACAGGACTGTCGCGAGCTCGGGATCACGGTGCACGGAACGTTCATCATCGGGCTCCCCGGCGAGACCAAAGAGACGATCCAGTCGACGATCCGGTTCGCGCGGGAGGTCAACCCCCACACCATCCAGGTTTCCGTCGCGGCCCCCTACCCCGGCACCGAGCTCTACCGACAGGCGATGGAGAACGGATGGCTCCCAGCGGACGAGGACGGCGCGACGCTGGTGAGCGGTCAGGGCACCCAGCTGGCGACGCTCGACTACCCCCACCTGCGCCAGACGGAGATCCTCGACTCGCTCGACACCTTCTACAAGCGTTTCTACTTCCGGGCCGGGAAGCTCGCAGAGCTCTCCGCGGAGGTCCTCCGCAGGCCTGAGACACTCGGTCGGCGGCTCCGCGAGGGCGGCGAGTTCGTGCACTTCCTCGGCCGGCGTCCTCGTTCGTCGACGGAGGCGCACTGAGCGGCGAAGTGGCCGCCGAGCCCGACCCCGCGCCGTGCTGATCGCCGTCCTGGCGGCGCTCGGTGCCGCAGGCAGCTTCGCCGGGGGCGGCGTGCTCCAGCAGCGCGCGGCGAGCACGCGTCCCGAACGAGAAGCCCTGTCGTTCCGGCTTATCTTCGACCTCGCCCACGAACCCATCTGGCTGATCGGGATCGGCTTCGCGTTCGTTTCCTACGCCCTGGAAGGGCTGGCCCTGTCGTTCGGCCCGCTCGTGCTCGTCCAACCGCTGATCGTGACCGAGCTCCTCTTCGCGCTCCCGATCTCGGTCCGCTGGCGAGGCATGCGCCTGACGTCACGCGAGTGGCTCGGCACCGTCGCCGTGGGAGGAGGCCTCACCCTGGGGCTCGTCTGCGCGGCGCCTGGCGCGGGCCGACCCGAGGCACCGATCGGCGAATGGATCCTCGCACTGACCGCCACGGCCGGTGCAGCGCTGGCCGCAGTGTCCATCGGTCGGATGCGACAAGGTCCCGCTCGCTCGTCCTTCTACGCACTGGGGGCGGCGTTCGTCTTCGGCGCGCAGGCCGCGCTCTTCAAGGCAGCGGTCGCGCGCTTCGAGCACGGGCTCGTGCCAGCGCTCGAAAGCTGGGAGGTCTACGCGATGTCCGCGGCGTCCATCCTCGGCCTCTTGCTCGTGCAGAGCGCCTACGAGGCCGGGCCCCTCGCGGCGAGCATGCCGGTGGTGGACGCGGTCGATCCCTCGGTCGCCGTCGTCCTCGGCGTCTTGCTCTTCCACGAGCACATCCGGACCGGACCGTGGCTGGTGGGGATCGCCGCCGGCATCGCGACGCTCCTGGCCGGGATCGTGCTGCTCGACACCTCGCCGCTCATCCACTGCCTCCACACGGTCGAACGCCAGCAGCGAGCCGACCTGGAGCGCGAGGACACGCGCGTCGCCTCATCCGAGCGCGAGCCGAACCTCGCGTGAGCACGCGCGTCGCCGGGGTCGCCGGGACCGCGCAGACGCCGCGCGCGCACCGCCACCCACGGCCTCACCGGTGCGGCCGACGGTCCCCGAGCGCCCTGTGCTTGACGTCGTCACGGAACTCCTTCCACTCCTGGCGCTGTCGTTCCTTCAAGGTGCGCGCCGCGGACTTCACTTGGCGCCGGAATTCGTCGACGTCGTGGTGGAAGCGCTCCCAGGCCGCCTGCCTGCTCACGCCGACCGAGCTTCCGATGGCTTCCCACGTCGCCCCCGAGGCCATCGCCTCCGACGCGAGCTTCGCCTCCCAGGTCGACAGCAGCGCCCCTAGCGCCCTCGTTGCACCGAGCGCGACGAGCGGATCCGGGTCGGTCGTCGCCGTCACCCAGGTCTGGGTGAGCAGCGGCGGCACCGTGCGTGCGTTCTCGGTCGGGGTCCCGTTCATTCGTCAAGTTTGTCTTGACACGGACGTGCTGTCAAGGTAACCTTGACGCTGTCCGGTAGCGGAATCTGCCGAGTGCGCCACCGAAACGCACTCCTTCACCGGTAAAGGCGCGATGACTTCTAGGTCGACGCGCCGTCGGTCGCTTAGCCGAGCAGGAGGATCGACCGTGGACTCGCGATTGCAACCGAGCACACCAGGGATTGACGGGCCCCACCCCGGGGCTCCGCCCGGCGACGAGCGGGCCGATCGTGCCCTCGGCACGCGTCGTCGGTCACAGGAGTGGAACGGGCCGGCCATCTACGTGGAGGACGTCCACAAGTCGTTCGGCGAGGTCCAGGCGCTGCGCGGCATCGATCTCGTCGTCGAGCGCGGCAAGGTGCTCGGCGTCCTCGGACCGAACGGCGCCGGCAAGACGACGGCGGTGAAGATCCTGACCACGCTGCTTCGGCCCGATCGTGGCCGCGCGCTCGTCGAAGGCAGGGATGTCGCACGCTCTCCTGCCGCCGTGCGCGAGATCATCGGCCTCGCCGGCCAGTCGACCGCGATCCAGGAGGAGCTCACGGGTCGCGAGAACCTGGACATCATGGGGCGGCTGTACCACCTCGACCCCGTGACCCGGCGCCGGCGCGCGGACGAGCTACTCGACCGGTTCGACCTGCACGACGCTGCCGATCGGCCGACCAAAGGATATTCGGGCGGCATGCAGCGCAGGCTCGACCTCGCGCTGAGCCTGGTGGCGCGTCCCCGAGTGGTCTTCCTCGACGAGCCGACCACCGGGCTCGACCCGCGCAGCCGGCTGGCCATGTGGGACGTCATCCGCGAGATGGTCGCGAGCGGCACCACCCTGCTCTTGACCACGCAGTACCTCGACGAGGCCGACGCGCTCGCCAACGAGATCGTCGTGATCGACCGTGGCACGGTGATCGCGGCCGGCACGTCGCAGGAGCTCAAGAACCGGATCGGCGGGGACATCGTCGAATTCGTCGTCGTCGAGCGGGGTCGCCGCGCCGAGGCGGTCGAAGCGGTGCGCGGGCTGTCTCCCGTGGAACCTCTTGTCGACGCCGACACCGCGCGCGTCGGCCTGCGCGTGGGTGCCGACGGGTCGCAGGCGCTCGTCGAGACGGTCCGGCGCCTCGACGCGCTCGGCATCCACACCGAAGGGCTCGGCATCCGCCGTCCGTCACTCGACGACGTGTTCTTGTCGCTCACCGGCCATGGCGCCGAAGCCGACGAGGAAGGAAAACAGGCGGCGTCCCGGCACCACGACAGAGGCGGCCGCAGCCGCGGACGTGATCGGAGGGCGACATGACCACGACCAACCTCTCCCCGCTCGTCGCGCTCGACGTCTTGCGCCCGCCGAGGGCGCGGCAGATACGGCTCGGCGCGGCCGACACGGCCGCGTTGACCCGCAGAGAATTCCTCATCTGGCTGCGCAACCCGTCGTTCATCTTCTTCACGATCATCCAGCCGGTGATGTTCGTTCTGTTGTTCCGCTACGTCTTCGGGGGGGCGATCCACGTGCCGGTCCCCGGCGGCTACGTGGACTTCTTGATGCCCGGGATCATCGCCCAGTCCGCGGCCTTCGCGTCGTTCGCCACGGCCATCTCGCTCGCCAGGCAATTGCAGAAGGGGGTGATCGACCGCTTTCGGGCGATGCCCATGGCGCGCTCCGCGGTGCTACTCGGACGACTGATCGCGGACACCCTCCGTCTCGTCGTGACGTTGCTGGTCCTCCTGGGCGTGGGCTATGCGGTGGGCTTCCGGTTCCGGAACGGAGCCCTCCCTGCGTTGCTGATGATGCTGCTCGGCATTGCCCTTGGCGTCGCGATCTGCACCATCAGCGCCTACGTGGGTCTGGCGATAAAGGACGAGGAGTCGGTGAGCTCATTCGGGCTGGTGTGGCTCTTCCCTCTCTCCTTCGTGAGCTCCGCCTTCGTGACAGTGCAGTCCATGCCCGGCTGGCTGCAGGCGTTCGCGAAGAACCAGCCTGTGACCATCGTGATCGACGAGATGCGCGCGCTGGCCCTGGGCGGTCCGCTGGCACTCCACGGCTGGCAGAGCGCGGTATGGCTCGCGGGCATCGTGGCGGTCTTCGTCCCCCTGGCGGTTCGCGCGTACCGCCGCGCCACCTGAGATCCGGTCAGCCGAGCGGCGGGGATCCACCGGAGGATGCCGGACGGGCGCGCCTAACCCGAGCGCGCGTCGTACGTCGGAACGAGCCTGCGCGCCGCCCTCGCCTCGTCGACCCGGCCGACGGGCGTCGTGCGCGGGGCGGCATGTGCGGCTTCGACGCCGTCCTCCTCCGCGGCCTCGGCGGCGATCCGCTCGAATGCCTCGGCGAGCGCTTCGAGCGTCTGCAGGCTCTCGGTCTCGGTGGGCTCCACCATCAGCGCCTCGTCGACGACCAGCGGGAAGTAGATGGTCGGCGCGTGGAATCCCTCCTCGAGCAGCCGCTTGGCGATGTCGAGCGCTCGCAGGCCGGTGGTGTGCTTGAGGGTGGACGCCGCGAGCACGACCTCGTGCATGCACATGCGGTCAAAGGGCACGTCGTAGGTCGGAGAGAGCCGGACGCGCAGCCAATTCGCGTTCAGCACCGCTCGCTCGGCGACCCGGCGCAGCCCGTCACCGCCGTGCACGAGGACGTAGGCGAGCGCCCGGGCGAGCACCAGCGTGTTGCCGTGCCAGGAGTGGACGCGCCCGATCGAGCGCGCCGGCGTCGCCCAGCCGAAACGGCCTGCACCGGTCGGGCCGACACCGGTCGGGCCTGCACCGGTCGGGCCGGCCGCCGTGGGACCCCCGTGCGCCCCGTGGCCGAGGCGGACGGGCCGCGGACCGGGAAGGAAGTCCACGAGCCGCTCGGAGACGCCGACGGGTCCCGCACCGGGTCCGCCGCCACCGTGAGGCGTGGCGAAGGTCTTGTGAAGGTTCAGGTGGACGATGTCGAACCCCATGTCACCCGGCCGCACGACGCCGAGGATCGCGTTCAGGTTCGCGCCGTCGTAGTACAGGAGCCCGCCCACGTCGTGCACGGCCGAGGCGATCTCCTCGATGTCCTCTTCGAACAGTCCGAGGGTGTTGGGGTTGGTCAGCATGATGCCCGCGACGTCCCGGTCGAGCACCGCGCGGAGCGCGGCCGCGTCGACGCAGCCGCGGCCATCCGACGGCACGGTCGTGACCTCGTAGCCGCCCAGCGTGACGGATGCGGGGTTGGTGCCGTGAGCGGAGGCCGGGATGATGACCCGCCGGCGCTGTTCGCCTCGCGCGTCGTGGTAGGCGCGGACGAGCAGCAACCCGGTGAGCTCCCCGGCGGCACCGGCTGCAGGCTGGAACGTCACCCCCGCCATGCCGGTGACTTCGCACAACGCCTCTTCGAGCTCGACCATGAGCGCGAGCCAGCCCTGGGTTGTGCCGGCGGGCGCGCCCGGGTGCACGCCCGCCAACCCCGGCAGCGACGCCACGGTGTCGCACATCTTCGGGTTGTACTTCATGGTGCACGACCCGAGCGGGTAGGCGCCGAGGTC
>JASHYA010000207.1 GCA_030043315.1 Acidimicrobiales bacterium | reverse complement strand
AACATTCCGCGCCCGGCGGGGTTGCTAACCGGTCCGCCCAGAAAGTCCGCGCTGCGTGGCACGGCAACCACCGTTCAGACTCCGGCGAAGGCCCGAGGCGGGTCTTGGTCGAAGCTTCGTTGCTCGAGCGGCTCGCGGCGACCTGGCTGACCCGTGGCCCTCGGGTGCTCGGGTCGTGTCAGACCCAAGAACCGGCGGCTACGGCACCTGATCGGTGGAAGCGGATGCCGGACTCGCGCGCACCCGACAGCGGAACGGGGGACCTGTAGCCACCCACCGGAACCGTGGTCAGGTCCAGTGATATGTCGTAGGTGTGAACGCGGTCAACGGGTCGAGCGGGGTCACGCCCTGCAGCCCCTTGTTGACCTCGTACAGTGTGACCGGCTCCGGCTCCCAAATGACGGGCAGCTCCTTCTCGAGGTAGTTCTCGTACTTTGTGAGCTTTGTCCCAGAGACGTCGGTTGCCTTGATCAGCGTGTTGTCATGTGCTGTTGTGAAGAGGCCGTTGTTCGCCCCAGCGCCCGATTCGAAGATCTCCTCGCCGCTCGGGTAGATGTCAGGCAGGTACGTCCAATCGACGGTCCCGTTGAGCTCCCACGAACACCCCTTCGGGCAGGGCGCCATGTCACCGACGACCGTGGGCACCGAGCCCGAGCTCAGACTGACATTGATGCCCGCCTCTGACCAGCTCGATTTCTCGGCCGTCGAAAGGTCTCTGAGGGCCGTTGTTCCGGCGATGTACATGAGCGCAAAGCTCAGTTTGGCGCCCTTCTTGATCCCTTTGCCACACTCACCCGCTCCCGCGCCCGGCTTCTCACACGTGCTGGTGCCGCCTGGAACGACCTTCCAGCCGTGGGAGCTGAGCAGCTTCTTGGCAGCTGCCAGGCTGTAGGGATAGGGGTTCTTCAGCTCTGCCGCCGAGGTGTAGGGGTTCTTCGGCAGCGTCGGCACGGGACCGTAGGCCGGGAATCCATACCCCTTGTAGATCCTGTTCACGTACAGTGTCTGGTCGACGAGTCGCTGCATCGCCTGGCGAATGTAGAGCTGGGCGAAGATCTTCCCGGCGTTTCCTGTGTCGCCGTTCGACCGGAAATTGAACGGGAACCACCTGACTTGCCACGCGTAGAACGGCGTCAAGACGTATGTGGTGAGGCGGGAATTGTTCTTCCCTGCCGTCAGGGGAGCTCCCGGCTTGGCGGGTTTGACCGCCGGTGACTGGATCTCTGTGAACGGAAGGTAGCCGATGTCGACTGTCCCCGACACGAGCGCGTTGAACTCGGCCGTCGTCGAGGTGAACGGCTTCTCGACGAACTTCTTGATCTTGGGCTTGTCGGTGCCGGAGTACGCCGGGTTCGGCTTGAGCACCACGTCCGCTGTGGGGGCGAACGATGTCAGCTCCCATGGGCCGTCGACCACCTTCCACAACGGGTTCGTCGAGTAGGTCGGCAGCGCGTTGATCTTGGATGTCGGCTTTGTCGGGTTGTAGCCGGACTGCTCGGAGAGGTACGTGTACACGGCCTTGCAGGCAGTGGCGTCGGTGCCGTATGCCGCCTTTGCGCACCCTGCCGAACCGCTCGTCGCCGCCGAGGTGGCCTTTGTCCACGCCAAAGGCAGCGGGGTGATCTGCGACAGCTCGTTGTAGAGCAGCCAGTGCGGGTTGAACGAGCGGTCGAACTTGATGGTCAGCGTCGTGGGGCTTGTGATCTTGACACCCGTCACGCTTGTCGGCATGGAGAGGCCACCCGGGAACCAGCCGGCGTACCCTGTCGGCTTCATCTTCCACAAGTTCATCCAGAACATCACGTCAGTCGCGTCCACCGGTGTTCCGTCCGACCACGTGTACCCCTTGAGCGTGATCTTGACCGTCTTGTCATTGTTGGAGAAGACCGGCGCGTCCGCCAAGGAGAGCTTTGTGTTGAGCACCACGGAGGCGTGACCGCCGAACCAGTAGAGCGGCCGGAACATGAGGTACTGGAACTGCGTGATGTTCGCCGTGGTGTAGTACTCGCCCGACATGTAGGGAAAGATGAAATTCGGCGCATCTTCAATCTGCTCAGCGAAGGTGACCGTTGTCTTTGTCACCGCAGACGCCCCGCTGGCGGACAAAGAGACGGTGAACAGCCCGAGCGCCACCATCGCCGACGCCCCTACGACACAGACCGATCTGCGCAGGATCTTGAAACTTGGCTGCATTCCCCCCTCCTTCTGGGATGCGGTTCGTTTCGGTCGAGAGTACGGCCGACCATCCGCCGCGGAGGGCTGAACCGGTGGAGGTGTGCGCGTGGGCTCCTGGCACTCCCTCGTCGACACCCTCTGGTATCAGTCGTCGAGATTGATCTTGCCGTCCAGCAGCACCTCCGGGTCGAGCTCCTCAACCGGGGCGGACCCACCCCTGCCTTGCAAGGAACTCTCCCTGCGGAACATGGTACTACGCGGGCAATCCCGAAACCTGCCCCTGAGCTGGCACGATGAAAGACGGACCTTCTCGTTCTCGTTCTCGTTCTCGTTCGTCGGCGCGCTCATTTCGAGCCGGCGCGCTCATTTGAGATAGTCGAGCATCGGACCGTGAAGTTCCTGGTATGTCCGGAGCAGGTCCCGAGCCGCGCTCAGGCCGGGCACCAGCGGATGGAGCGAGAGCGCGACGGCGGCCAGGTCCGCCTCGCCCGTCACGGCGGCCTGGACGAGGGCCCGTTCGTACTCCTTCACCTGCATCACCAGAGCCCTTGCCGACCGCGCGAGACCGGGATTGGCCAGTGGCGCAACACCGCGAGGGTCGATGGCGGCCGGCACCTCCACGACGTCTTCGGGATCGAGGAACCCGAGGGTTCCGCCGTTGACGGTGTTGACGACGACCCGCCCAGCCGCCGCCCCGGAGAGCCCGTCGATCACCTGGAGCGCCACGCCCTCGTACCCGCCAACGGATCCGACCACGTCGCTCAGTTCGCCGCCGACCCCCGGTGTGCCGGCCACAGGAGCGGCAGGAGTCCCTTCGACGTCGAGCCGCATGTAGCTCGCACGGCGTCGACCCAACACGGCCGAGTAGACCCGCCAGGCGTCGTGCACGTCCCCGACGTCGAAGGCGCGCATGACTTCCTTGACCAGCCGCTCGTTGAAGCCTCGAACGTCCTCACCGCGCGTGGTCCCCGCGCTCCCCACCCGGGCGATGTACGCGGCCGGGTCGTAGAAGTAGTACAGGTACTCGGTCGGGATACACCCGACCCGCCGCACGAGGGACGGGTCGAAAGCGGCGAAGCGGTGGCTGAAGGCGGCCAGCTCGTCGTAATGCTCCAGCAGGGAGCTGATGCGCTCCTCACCCTCGACGACAACGGAGGTGATCCAGCCGAGATGGTTGAGGCCTGCGTAGCTGCATGCGACATGGGCTGGCTCGACCTCGAGGAAGTCGGAGAGCCTCGAGATGGTGCCACTCGGGGTATCGCAGACACCGACGACGCGCACGCGACTCGCCGTCGTGATCGCCTGCGTGATGATCCCCGCCGGGTTGGTGAAGTTCACGAGCACCGCCCGCGGGGCAAGCCGGGAAATGACCTCGCAGTAGGCGAGGACGACCGGGATGGTGCGCAGCGCCATTGCGCACCCACCGGGCCCCGTCGTCTCCTGGCCGACCAGACCCCGCTTCAGCGCGACGCGTTCGTCGACGATGCGCGCGTCGTCCCCCCCGACCCGGATTGCCGAGAACACGTAGTCAGCCCCTGTCATCGCTTCCTCCACGTCGCCGCTGACCGTCACCCCCCCGGGCGCGCCGAGGGCGGCGGCGATCTCCACGCAAAGGCGCCCGATCGACGTCCGACGCGTAGGGTCCGGCTCGAAGAGGGCGATCTGGTCGAACCTCTGAGCTGTGCCGCCGACCACCGCTCTGACGAACGCCGGGATACGGACACCACCACCGCCGAGCACCGCCAGCTTCATCGGGCCTCCGTGTCCCACCATCCCTCGACGGGCCCGACCGCACCGGGGCGGCTCACCGCCGCAGAACCCGCCGTGTTGGCTGCCGCGATCGCGTCGTGCAAGTCGGCGCCCGCAGCCAGGGAACCCAGCAGCGCTCCCGCGAAGGCATCGCCTGCGCCGGTGGTGTCCCTGACCCGCACGGTCGAGAGACCGGACTCGATCTGGTCGACCACTCCCTTCTGGACGAGGAACGCCCCCGCAGGTCCCGCCTTGACGATCACGACGGTGTCCGAGAGGCCGAGCGCCTCGACGGCGTCGAGGACGTCGTCGGTGCCGGCGAGCTGCGCCAGCTCCTTCGCGTTCGGGACGAAGATATCGGCAGCGGCGGCGCAGGCCGTGACGATGTCGGCAGCGCGCCTCACCGTTCGAAGTTCCGTGTCGATTGCGACCTTGCACCCAAGGCGACGGCTCACATCGATGAAGGCGGGGGCGCCCGGACCGGCGTGGAGGTACACCCACGCAGGTCGATACCTCTCTACGACCTCTGACCACCACGCCGGCGTGGTCGTCCAACGCCCCTCCGGTGGCAGGTGGGAGAGGAAGGCCGAGTCGCCTCCCGCGTTGAGCACCACGGTGACGCCGGTGCCGATGGCAGCGATTCGACGGCTCGGCGACATGTCTACTCCGACGGCAGCGCAGTGGCGCTCGACGACCCGTGCGGCGAAGTCGTCACCGAGGACGGTGGCGACCCCAGCAGCAGCCCCGACGCCCTTCGCGGCGGAGGCGACCGACACGGCACCTCCGCAGGAGATGGCGAGCTCGTCGGAGTACACCTCCTCACCCGGGCCCGGGATCGCCGGTACCGGACCGAACGCCAGCTCGACGAAGACCGGCCCGAAGGCGATCAGGTCCAAGGTTCCCCGCGTCCGAAGATCATGACCGAGATGTCCGTCCGACGCCCGTAAAAAGATCCGTCTCCAGGGTGCAACCGTCGCGAATGCGACCGGTGACGTCCCGGACAAGTATGAACTCCTCCTGCCCGAAGAGTGCTGCAGCACGCTCCTTCGGGATGTCGAAGAGGGCGTCGAGATCCGGGTTCATCTGGCAGGCGTGGGCACGCATCCCTGCGATCCACACTGCCACGTAGGGTCCGACGTCGATGACCGACGTCACGCGCTCGATGGCCGGCGAAAGTCCCGGGTCGCCACGGCCCTGAAAGCCGATCTCGGCCGAGAAGGGCGGTGCCAGACCCATCTTTGCGTAGGCCTCGTTGATCTCGCTCCGGCGCTCGCGTGAGGTGATCGTGTAGTAGAGCTTTGTCGGCTGCCACACCGAGCCTGCGTCGGGGTAGGCGTCCGCGTCGCCCGCCGCCTCGAACGCCCGGACCGCCACCTCGTGGG
>JASHYA010000206.1 GCA_030043315.1 Acidimicrobiales bacterium | reverse complement strand
CTGCTCACGTCTTACCCCAGCCAGTATAGCAAAGTTGAGTGCCTACGTCACAAGTTTCTTGAGGCTGCGACTCCTCGCGGGGCGCCGGCGCGGCAGCCCCCACCAAGGTCGGGTGGCCTGGACAGCTGCGCGACCACGCTCGGTCAGGTGCTCGGTAGGTGCTCGCCAGGCAGCTCGCTGCTCAGGCAGCCCAGCTCAGGCAGCCCCTCGTTCCCGACCGCTTCCCGGACCCCCTGGAGAGCGACCGGAGGCGCGTCCACCGGGCCGGTGACCGAACCGCCAGATCACGGCACCGGCGACCGCGAGCGCCACCGCTCCGGCGGTTTCGACGCCCAGGCTCTGCGTCGCGAACGGCGCGCCGAAGCTGTCCTGGAAGTCGAAGAGGCCCCACTCGACACTCCACACGAGACCGATCGCCGTGGCGGCGAGGAACAGCGCACCAGCCGCGGCGACGACGGGACGGCGGGTGAGCAGCACGCTCGCGGCCAGGACGAAGGCGGAGACGGCCTGGAAGAGGAACAGCCAGCCGATCGTCGGGATGCTGCGATAGCCCGCCGACCAGAGATGGAGGTGGATCGCCCCCGACCAGACGAGCATCGCCGAGCCGGGCAGCACCGACGCATCGAGCACCCGTCGCTTCCCGACGCCCCGCGAGGCGGGCAGTGTGTCCGGGACGGTTCTCGCGAACCGGGCCATCGTCACTCACTACGTGGAGCTGCCCGGGGCGGATGGGGGGTCGCGCCCTGCCACCGTGCCCTGCGACCAATCCGAATTGTGCCTCGGGACGTACCGTATGGCGTGCGCCTGCTCGAGGATCCTGGCGAACAGCTCTCGGACGAGGCGCTGCTGGCCGGGTTCGCCGCGAGCGACCCCGAGTTCGCAACCGCCTTCGTCCGGCGTTTCCAGGCGAAGGTCTTCGGGATTGCGGTCCACGTCGTGGGTGACGCCCGCACCGCCGAGGACGTCGCCCAGACGGCGTTCGAGCGGGCGTGGCGCCACGCGCGGACCTACGACCCGCGGCGAGGTTCGGTGAGCGCGTGGCTCGGCGTCATCGCGCGCAACCTCGCGATCGACACGGTGCGGGTCCGCCCGATCGTCCCGATCGACCCGACTGCGCTGTTGAGCGAGCAAGCCGCCGACCCACGGTCGGCCCCCGACCCCGAGCGATCGGCCGTCGACCAGGAGTCGGCGGACGAGCTCCGAGCAGCGCTGCGGTGCCTCGCCCCCGAACAGGCACGCGCCGTCGTGCTCGCCGGGATCGCGGGGTACTCCGCAAGCCAGGTCGCGGAGATGGAGGGGGTGCCTCTCGGCACCGCGAAGACGCGTATCCGCACCGGCCTGCTCGGGCTCCGATCGAGGCTTCAGGAGGTGCGCGCCGACCATGCGTGACCTCCCCTGCGGCGAGTGCCTCGAGCTGTGCCCCGAGGTCGCGCTCGGCATCGGGGCCGCCGAAGAACGCGCGGCCGTGCTCGCTCACGTCGAGCAATGCCGGTCCTGCCGGGACGAGCTCGCAAGCTCGAGCGACGTGGCGGACCTCCTGTACGTGCTCGTGCCACCTGCCGACCCCCCGCACGGCTTCGCATCCCGCGTCGTCGACGCGATTTCGTCGGCCTCGAGGCAGGCTCCAGAACCCGTGGACTCCCGCCGGAGCTACAGGCGGCCGCTGTCCGTCGCCGCCGCTGTCGTGCTCGCCACGGCGATCGGTGTCGGCGGATGGCTGGCCGCCGGCGGCGGCGGCGGCTCCACGCCGTCGGCCGCGGTACGGACGGCCGCGCTCGTCTCGCACGACCACCGTCTGGGCCAGGTGACGACGGCGACCGGCGGGAAGCCCTGGATCTCGGTCGAGGTCCGTCTGCCCGCCGGCACCACTGCGGTTCGCTGCGAGGTCGAGGGCGCCGACGGCCACTGGCGGACCATCGGCACCTTCGACGTGCACGACGGACGTGGGTACTGGGCCACGTCGCTCCCACACGGCATGTCCGTCATGCGGGCGGAGCTGACCACGGCCCGCGGGCAGGTCCTGGCGACTGCCTCGCTCGCCCCGGCATGAGGCCCGCCGGTTGCACCAATCCGAACCCGTCCCGGATCCGTACGACAATCAACCGATCTCGTCTGAACCCCGTCGGTCACAAGGAGGATCGGAAATGCCTCAACCCTCGTCACGCCGGAGCCTCGCCGCCGTCGGCACGGTGGCCTTCTCGCTCGCGCTCACCGGGGCGCTGGTAGCGCCCGCCCTGGCCGGCGCGGCGACGCAGGGGCACCGGGCGAAGGCCGCAACCACCATGGTCAAGCTCGAGACGTCGAAGAAGTACGGCAAGATCCTGGAGAACACCTCGGGAAAGACCCTGTACGCGCTCAGCGTGGAGACGACGAAGACGCTCAAGTGCACGGGCCCGTGCCTCAAGCTGTGGCCTCCCCTCTTGACCAAGACCAAGCCCCAGGCGGGTCCGGGCATCGTGGCCAAGGAGCTCGGCACGGTGAAGCGGGGAACGTCCCTGCAGGTGACCTACTACGGCCATCCGCTGTACACGTACTCGGGTGACAAGACGGTGACCGAGCAGAACGGTGAGGGGATCGCGGCCTTCGGCGGTTGGTGGTACGTGGTCAACGACCACGGGGCGCCGGTGAAGGCCGCGCTGACCTCGTCGAGCGGCGGGTCCGGCACATCCGGGGGCTGGTAACTCGCCCCTCCTCGCGGGCGGGCAGGGAGCGTACGCTCGTTCCATGCTCGACCTCGTCCTGCTCCGTCACGGCGAGTCCGTGTGGAACGCCGACAACCTCTTCACCGGCTGGACCGACGTCGACCTCACCCCCGCCGGCGAGGTCGAGGCCCTCCGCGCCGGCGAGCTGCTCGCGGCCGAGGCCTCACTGGACCTCCGCCTGGCCCACACCTCGGTCCTCACGCGGGCCGTTCGCACCGCCAACCTCACCCTCGACGCCGTGGGCCGTTCCTGGCTTCCCGTCCGGCGCCACTGGCGGCTGAACGAGCGCCACTACGGCGACCTCCAGGGGTTGAACAAGAAGGAGACGGCGGAGCGGTTCGGGCTCGAGCGGGTGATGCTGTGGCGCCGGAGCTACGACGTCCCCCCGCCGCCGCTCCCCGCCGGCGACCCACGCCACCCCGCGGGCGATCCCCGCTACCGCGACGTCCCCCCGCACGTGCTGCCGGCGACCGAGTGCCTCGCGGACGTGGTCGTCCGCGTCCTTCCGTACTGGGACGACGTGATCGTGCCGGACCTCTTCACCGTCGGGTCGAGGGGCGGGGCCGTGCTGGTCGTGGCGCACGGCAACAGCATCCGCGCGTTGCGCAAACACCTCGACGGGATCGCGGACGCCGACATCCCCGGGCTCGAGATCCCGACGGGGATTCCCTTCCGCTACCTGTTCGACGACGACCTCACCGTGCGCGACGCCGGCTACCTCGGCGACCCGGACGCGGCGCGGCGAGCGGCCGAGGCCGTCGCCCGGCAGGCGGGCTGAGCCCTCCACCTTCCGGCTCGTCGCGGTTGTGGCGTCAGCGAAGCGCTTCGAGGGCGGCCTGTTCCACCCGTTCGAGGAGGGCGCGTTCGGTGACCTTGCTGCCGGTGTCGTCTCGCACGTAGAAGGCGTCGACGACGGCGTCGCCGACCGTCGAGACGCGCGCCGAGACGACGTCAAGCCCGCAGTCGAACAGCGCGCGCGTCACCCGGTACAAGAGCCCGATCTCGTCCGACGCCCGGATCTCCACCACGGTCGACGACGCGGACGCCCCGACATCGATGGCCACCGACGGCACGACCGGGTGGGGCGCAGAAGGCCGACGCGCGCCGGCGTAGGCGCGAGCCTTGGCCTCCAGCCGATCCGACAGGTCCAGATCGCCGGCCAGCACCGCGTTCAGATCGCCGCGTAGCCGCTCGACGTCAGGCGGCCGAGGGTGTGTGACGTCCAGTACGAAGACCTCGACGGCTACGCCGGTATCGGTCGACACGTCTGCGCTGCGCACGTCGAGCCCGTGGAGAGCGAGCGTCCCGGCGACCGCCGCCAGCAGCCCCCGGCGGTCTCGTGCGGCGACCACGAGCCGCGGCGGGTCGACCTGCACCACCGGCCGGCCGCCGGAGCGCACCTCGGCGACGAGATCGCCGTACCGCTCGCTCGAGCGCACGGGCCGTTCTGCGTCGATCGGCTCCCCTGCCAGCGCGTGCTCCACCCTCGAGACGAGCTCGGCCACCAGGCTCGCCTTCCACGGCCCCCACGCGGCAGGGCCGGTAGCCAAGGCGTCCGCCTCGGTCAGCGCCCACAGGAGGCGCAGCGTCTCGCGGTCACCCACGCGCTCCGCGACGGCGTCGACGGTCGCCGGGTCCTCCAAGTCCCGACGGGTGGCGGTATCGGGCAGGAGGAGGTGGAGGCGGCACAACGTGGCGAGCGTGACCACGTCGTCGTCTGCGAACCCCATGCGGCGTCCCACGCTCGCCGCCAGCGCGACGCCGGCGTCGGAGTGGTCGCCCGACGCGCCCTTGCCGATGTCGTGGAGGAGACAGCCGACGAGCAGCAGGTCGGGGCGGGACACCCGGTCGGTGAGCGCAGCCGCGTTGGCGGCGGCTTCGAGCAGGTGCCGGTCGACCGTGAAGCGGTGGTAGGCGTTGCGCTGCGGCCGGTTGCGCACCAGCTCCCACTCGGGGATCAGCCGGACGAGGAGCCCGTCGTGGTCCAGGGCCTCCAACGCGTCGACGGCACGGTGTCCCTGCGCCAGCACCCGGACGAGCGCTCGCCGCGCCTCTTCCGGCCACGGGTTCGGGGGCGGCGGCGCGTCCGAGAGTCGCCGCAGCGCGTCCGGCGCGATCGGCGCGGATCGCTCCGCCGCGACCGCGGCCACCCGGAGGGGGAGCGACGGGTCCGTCGGGGCGTCCGAAGTCGCGTCGAAACTGGCGTCGACGGTCACCTCCCCGTCGATCATGACCACCCCCGCCTCTTGCACCGGTTCGTCGGCCACCGCCTTCGCCCGCCGGCGCCGGGCCGTCGACCCGATGCCTCGTTGCCGGGCGGGCTCCCACCGCTGCCGCCGGACCCAGGCGTTGGTGCAGGCCCAGGCGATGCTCCTCCCCGCGGTCGCGACGGCCGCCATGAGGGCGTCCGCGTCGGAGTAGCCGAGCGCGGCTGCCACCTGGTCCTGCTCCTGGAGGACGAGCCGGTCGAGGGCCCGCCCGGCGGTGCGATGCAGCTCCACACGAACAGCCAGCAGGGTGTCGGTCGCCTCGTCGACGGCCCGGAGGTCGACCGAGCCTGCGAGGCCGGGCGCACCTGTCGCCATGGCGTGAAGGGCGCGGGCGTCGCGCAGGCCGCCGTGACCCTCCTTCAGCTCCGGCTCGAGGAGGAACGCCACGTCGCCGTGTCGCCCGCGGCGCTCGTCCATCTGCGCGGACAGCGCAGGGATGGACACCGCCGAAAGCTTCCTGCGCCACTGGGCCTGCGCGGCGGAGATGAGGGGACCCGCGACCTCGGGGTCTCCCCAGATCAGCCGCGCGTCCAGGAGCCCGAGCGCCACGCGCAGATCGGCCGATGCCGCCGTCAGCACGTCCTTCGGCCGGCGGACGCTGTGGTCGACGTGCACCCCCTCGTCCCACACCGGGTACCAGATGGCGTCGGCCAACGCGGAGACGTCGCCCCGGCCGTCGTGAACCAGCACGAGATCCAGATCGCTGTGCGGGCACAGGTCGCCACGGCCGTACCCGCCCACGGCCAGCAGCGCGGCGCGCCGCCGGTCACCGGTCGCCCGCTTGCACAGGCCCGCCAGCCACCGGTCCGCCTCCGCGGCGTACGCGCGGCAGAACGAGCGTCCCGTGAGGTCCGAGCGCGCGAGCAGGGTCTGCCGGCGCTCGCGGAGCGACGCCGCGTGAGCTCCGGAGGCCACGCTCCCACTGGCCTGTTGAGTGGCGAACCGGGAGGGCCGCCTCGACGTCAGAGGGCGTCGCTCCCGCGCTCTCCGGTCCGCACCCTCACCACGGTCTCGAGCGGCGTCACCCACACCTTCCCGTCACCGATCTTGCCGGTGGCGGCCGCGGCGACGATGGCCTCGACCACGTCGGCCACCTGCTCGTCGTCGACCGCCACCTCAATGCGGATCTTCGGGACGAAATCCACTTCGTACTCCGCGCCGCGGTAGACCTCGGTGTGACCACGCTGGCGCCCGAACCCCTGCGCCTCCGTGAGGGTCATCCCCCGCACGCCGAGGCTCTTCAACGCCTCCTTCACTTCGTCGAGCTTGAACGGCTTGAGGACCGCGACCACGAGCTTCATGTTGTCATTCTCCCTTGAGGTTCGATGTCGCTCTGTGTCAGCTCCATGTCAGCTCGTGCCTGTCACGCCGAGCTGCGGCGGCGGTCCGCGGTCTTCGGGTGGTGGTACCCCTGCCGCGCCGACCGGGGTCAGCACCGAGTCCGGCTCGTGACCGTCCGCCCCGAAGCCCCCCGTTCGCTGCGCCAAGGTCTCCTCCGGGAAGGCTTCCTCGTCGTGGATCGCCAGATCGCCCACTTCGAGAACGCTGTCCTTGTACCTCGCGCCTCGCAGGACCAGACCGATGAGCTTCATGATCAGGTACGTCACAACTGCAGACCACAAGATGACCCAGATGGCGGCACGGAATTGCTCCCACAGCTGGTGGAAGGACCCGGTGTACATCAGACCGCTCACCGAGAACGGGGTGCACGATCCGTGCGCTGAGAGGTACGCAGCGTTCGACGTGTTGACCACTTGCCCGTTCTTGTCGAGCGTGCCGCAGCCGTACTCGATGATCGCCGGGTCTCCGAAGATGCCGAGCATCAATCCCCCGCAGAGCCCGGCGATGCCGTGGGTGTAGACGACGCCGAGCGCGTCATCGACACGGGAGAAGGGCCGGACCCTCGAGAGGTAGTTCCACGCCACCCACACGATGGCGGTACCGATCACCCCTATCAAGATGGCGCCCCA
>JASHYA010000205.1 GCA_030043315.1 Acidimicrobiales bacterium | reverse complement strand
CGGTCCCTGGAGGCCCACAACGCGCCCTATTCGTGCAAACCGACAATCCGTCCGGCAATCGGGTTGCCGTCTACCAGCGCGCTCCGGATGGCACCCTCACGCTTGCCGGCTCGTACGCCACCGGAGGACTCGGTGGGGTGCTGAAGGGATCAGTGGCCGACCACCTCTCTTCACAGGGCTCAATGGCGTACGGCCAGCGAGGGTCGTTGCTGTACGTGGTGAACGCGGGAAGCAACACGCTGTCGGTGTTCTCCGTCAGAGGGGACGAACTGTCCCTCCGGCAAGTAGTGAGCTCCGGCGGGGTCTTCCCCGTGAGTGTGACCGTGCACAACGGCGTCGTCTATGTGCTCAACGCGATGGACGGGGGAAGCATCCAGGGGTACTTTTCCGTCTTGGGCTACCTGATCCCGATTGCCGGTTCGAACCGATTGCTCGGGCTGACAATCCCGAACGACACAACACAGTTCACCCACACCCCAGGGCAGATCGCGTTCACCCCTCAAGGATCTCAGCTCATCGTCACCACGAAGCTGAATCTCAGCGATATCGACGTCTACAGCGTCGGTCCGTTCGGGAACCTTTCTCCGGAGGCCGTCGTGAACTCGGAGCCCGGCACGGGTCCCTTCGGCGTGTCGTTCGACCAGGCCGGCCGCCTGGTCGTGGCAGACGTCGGCGACGGCTCTCTCGCCTCCTACAGCGTCAACCCGAACGGGACCCTGGCCCCGATCGACTCCGTAGCGACCACACAGGCCGCGACGTGCTGGGTCGCGGTCGCAGGGAGGTTCTTCTACACCTCCAACGCAGGAAGCAGCTCACTGACCGGCTTCGCCGAGTCCCTGTCCGGCCAACTCAGCTTCCTCGGAGACACGTCGACCGATCCCGGGACCGTCGACGCCTCGTCGACACCCTCGGGCACCTACCTGTACGTCCGGACGGGTGTGGAGGGGATCGTGGACGAGTTCCGTGTCGGCGAGAACGGCTCACTGACAAAGATCGGGTCCGTCACGGTCGCAACAGCGGTCGGTGGGGAGGGAATCGTCGTGACCTAGCGTCACCCGAGTCCGCCGGCGGCACTACAACTCCGACACCACGACCCCACCTAAGGCAAGGAGCACGACATGGAGGACCCCAACATGGGCATGGAAGACGACGCTGAGATGGGCATGGAAGACGACCCCGAGATGCAGAGCGATGGCCCGAAGATGGACCCGAAGACGGAGGTGGAAGACGACCCCAAGATGGGCATGGGCGAGACGAGCTGACCGTTTCGCGAACGACATACAGACTGCGGCCGCGTAGGGCCAGGATGGCTCTGATCACGAGGGGGTTCACCGGGCGCCCCCATCAATCCCGAAGTTCCCGGTTACCTCCTGGTCAACACGAAAGCGATTCGTGGCCTGTACTTGCCGCAGAGCCGACCCCGCGACTCGACATCGGTACGTGGACGTTTCGGATCGAAGGCCTGGTCGAACGCCCGATGACGTGGAGCTGGGACGAGATACACGCCCTTCCCGAATCGGTCTTCGTGGGAGACATCCACTGCGTGACGACGTGGTCCCGGCTCGGGATGACCTTCAATGGCGTCTCGGTGGACAGGTTGCTCTCCGTAGCCGGCCCTCGGGAATCGGCGACGCACGTCGTGGCCTTCACCCACACGGGTTACACGACGAACCTCCCCATCACAGACGTCCTCCACGGGAAGGCGCTGGTCGTGTGGGACGTGGACGGCGAGCCGCTGCCGAGGGAGCACGGGGGGCCTGCTCGGATGATCGTCCCGCACCTGTACTTCTGGAAAAGCGCCAAGTGGGTGGCCGGCATTCGTGTCCTCGACCACGACGAGCCGGGCTTCTGGGAGACGCGTGGGTACAACAACTACGGCGACCCCTGGCGCGAGCAGCGCTACAGCGGTGACTGATTCGCCAGCCGTTACCGCGACCGGGACCGGCTGGCAAGCCGCCACCGTGGTTGCGATCAGACCGGAGAACCCGAGCGCAAAGACCTTCCGGCTTCGCCTGCCTGAGCCGTCGACGCACTTGCCGGGCCAGCACTTCGTCCTGCGTCTGACCGCTCCCGACGGCTACACAGCGGTCCGCTCCTACTCAGTCGCCTCGCCACCGGATGGCTCGCCCGAGATCGAGCTCACGATCGAGCGCCTCGTCGGTGGTGAAGTGTCCGAGTTCCTCCACGACGAAGTCATGGTGGGGGACGTCCTCGAGGTTCGAGGACCGATCGGGGGCTGGTTCGTGTGGGGAGGCGACCGGCCGGCGCTCCTCATCGGCGGAGGGTCCGGGGTCGTGCCGCTGATGGCAATGTTGCGGCTCGCCCGGCGCAACGGATCCGAGGATCTTCTTCGCCTCGTCGTCTCCGTGCGGAAACCGGAGGACCTTTGGTACCGCGATGAGCTTCCTGGACCACAGAGCACTGTCATCTACACTTCGAGCTCACCATTAGGCAGCTCGCGCCCTGCCGGACTTATCAACTCAGGTGACATTCCGGCGGTAGCTGATTCCGGACTCGTCTATATCTGTGGTTCTGAACGCTTTGCCGAGGCGGCTGCTGACCTCGTCCTCCAATCGGGTGTGGCACCGGACAGGCTGAGGATCGAGAAGTTTGGTCCTTCCGGCTAGATCGTCTCAGGGTCAGCGTGCCAGCTCCGTACTGATCTCCTACAGCGGAGTTCGTGCAATCGCGTAGGTTCTGAGTTGGGCGTGGGCTGCAAGGGCGGACTAGCTGAACGCAGATCCGGTAGCCAAGAACGGACAGCGTCGTCGGCGAGCCTAAGCGGCTCGGTGACTTCACCCCCGTCAAGATCGCCAGACTCCAGGCCGCCTGGACCTCGGGCGACAAGACCGGCGTGTCGTTCGGTGCCCGGATGGTCGAGGCGACCATCGCTACCACCCGGATGAGGGCCGGTGGCCACCCACCTGCCTGCGGGACAGGCGGTGCGCGCGCACGGCAGCGACAGGAGCTGACTGGTACGGGAAACGCTGTGGCGACTTCGCTGACCTCGTGTGGAAGGGACTGGCGTGAGCTTGCGGACAACTGAAGAGCCGAACGCCAAGATGTCGTCCACATGGGTGTCACTAGGATCCGACCTGGTGACCTACGGGGCATGCGCACTCTGTGACGTCCCCGCGGCCGATGCCGAGCTTCGAAGGGTCGAGGTGTGGCGGGACTCTCTCTGGCGGCTCACTACGAGCATCGGACCCGGCGACCCGACCCCCGGCTTCTCCTACCTCGAGCCGCTGCGGCACATCCGATACGTGCAAGAGCTCGACGGCCGGGAAGCTGCCACGTTCGGCCCGGTTCTCGCGCGTTGCGCCGCGGCGCTGAAGCAGGCGACGACCGCTGAGCTTGTGTACGTCTACATCTTTGGGGGAGGGATCCCGCACCTCCACGTACACCTTGCCCCGCACGTCGCTGGCGACGCGCTGAACGAGTCGATGTTACGAGGCGAGCTCGAGGAACGACCACTTCCCTCCGGTGCGGTCGCTTTCGTGAGCAAAGACTTCCC
Organism: Acidimicrobiales bacterium; assembly: GCA_030043315.1. GTDB lineage: Bacteria > Actinomycetota > Acidimicrobiia > Acidimicrobiales > RAAP-2 > JAJYVT01. The sequence continues at coordinate 7,554 of JASHYA010000205.1, read as the reverse complement.
CGAAGTCCCCGAAGAGGAGCTCGCCAGCGTCGCTTCCCGCGTCAGGGAGCTGCTGAACTGATCGCGCCGCCAAGGTACTGACAAATGGGGCACCCGACCCGACCGTGCGGTCCCGAGACTCTGGCTGGCTGCGAACGTACCGGCGGTCACGGCAGGAGGAAGCAGATTGGGTCGCAGGGGAGCGACGCCACTTCCCAGGCGCTGAGTCTGATCTGAGATCCGCTGGGGGGGCTGGGGCGGGCGCAGATCTCAACCGATGAGCATCAAAGCACCCGGCGCTTTGCAGCAGCAGGCGTGACTACCAGGACCGCGGCGCCAATCTCTGTCGACGTGGGCCTTGACAATCCGACCTTCCGTGGTCTAACAATGTCTAGTAAACGCATCGGAGATATATAGATCGTCGCCGCCCCCCTCCCTGCGTCCCCCCCGGGGAGGGGGGCGGCGGCTGCTAGTGGGAGGTTCGGAGCTGGGAGTGGACATCGGCGTCGTAGTCGGCAACCCCAAACTTCAATCGAGAACCCTTGGGATGGCGAGCGAGCTCGGGCGCACCTTGGCGTCGTCGCTCGGTGCCGATGGGGAACCGCTCGTCGTCGATCTTTCAGTGCACGCCGGAGAGATCTTCGATCCCGGTTCGACGAGGATCTCCGAGTTACTGGAGATGTTGGCAAGTCGCAGCGTGCTCGTAGTCGTATCCCCTACCTTCAAGGGCTCGTATACGGGCCTCCTCAAGGCGTTCTTCGACCGATACGGCCCAAACGCCCTGGATGGGGTTGTCGCCGTGGCCGCCATGACCGGCGCCGCGCAGGTCCATGCACTGGCGGTCGAGCTGCACCTACGACCGTTGCTGGTGGAGCTCGGCGCGACGGTGCCTGCCCGTGGCCTGTACGTCACGGAGGCGGACTTGGCTGCAGGGCGGCCGTTGGGGAACGGGTGGCTGGAGCGAGCCCTTCCGCTCATCCGCGCCGCGGTCACCGAGGTCGAGTACGAAACCCAACTTTCCGAGAGATGAGCTCAGGACCATCGGCGCGGGACGAGCTGCACGTCCCCGGATCCTCCGAGTTGCATCTCGCCGTCGCGCTCGACGGCGCCGGGTGGCATCCCGGCGCGTGGCGGGCACCTGACGCGCGTGCTGCCGAGCTCTTCACGGCCCGCTATTGGACCGACCTCGTGCAGGAAGCAGAAGCCGGCCTCCTCGACTTCGTCACGATCGAAGACGCCTTGGGCATGCAGTCGAGCAAGAGAGATGGCGGCGACGACCGCACCGACCAGGTGCGAGGCAGGCTGGACGCGGTACTCGTGGCGAGCCGTGTGGCCCCAACGACGAGGGCTCTCGGACTGGTGCCCACGGCCACGACCACGCATACGGAACCGTTCCACGTGTCGAAGGCAATCGCGACCCTTGACTTCGTCAGCCACGGACGCGCGGGGTGGCGGGCGCAGATCTCCAGTCGCCCGGACGAGGTCGGACACTTCGGCCGGCGGTCGCTTGCGTCTCAGCCTTCCGGAACCGGCGGCGCGACGACCCAGCCGGTCGCTTGGGAGCTCCTCGAGGAGGCAGCGGACTTCGTCGAGGTGGTCCGGCGGCTCTGGGACAGCTGGGAAGACGGCGCGGAGATCCGGGATGTCGAGACCGGACGATTCGTAGACGTCGAGAAGCTGCACGCCGTGGACTTCGAGGGACGCTGGTTCCGGGTGAGGGGGCCGTCGATCACGCCTCGGTCTCCCCAAGGTCAGCCGCTCGTGGTCATGTTGGCCCACGGCTCGGAGGTGTACCGGTTGGCGGCGCTCGGAGCGGATGTCGTGTTCGTCACTCCCCACGAGCATGCCGAGGCCCGCAGCCTCGTCGAGGCGGTGCGCGAGCAAGAGGCGACGATCGGGCGCCCGGAGCGTCTGCGAATCTTTGGCGATCTGGCGGTCGTCGTCGACGCGTCGCCTTCAGTCGCGGTAGGACGGCGAGACCGGATGGACGAGCTTGACGGCGAGCCCTGGCGTAGCGACGCCGAGATTTTCACGGGATCCGTCACTGCGCTCGCCGACCTGATCGAGCACTGGGTCGGCGTGGGGCTCGACGGGTTCCGCTTACGGCCCGCAACGCTTCCCCACGACCTGAGTGTGATCACGGCCGGGCTCGTGCCCGAGCTCCAACGGCGCGGGTTGTTTCGGAGGGGGTACGGCGAGCGTGAGCTCCGTGCGCGATTGGGGCTGATCCGTCCGAAAAGCAGGTACGCAGCGTGAGTGCCGGCTCATCGCGGCGGCAGGTGCATCTCGGGGTCCACTTTCCCGGGGTCAACAACACCACGGTGTGGAGTGATCCTGAGGCGGGGAGCCAGATCGACTTCTCCTCGTTCGAGCACATGGCGCGGACTGCGGAAGCGGCGAAGTTCGACTTCTTCTTCCTCGCGGAGGGTCTTCGTCTTCGCGAGCAGGGTGGGCGGATCTACGACCTCGACGTCGTCGGGCGCCCGGACACCCTCACGGTCCTCGACGCGCTCGCGGCGAGGACCGACCGACTGGGGCTTGTCGGGACCATCAACTCCACCTTCAACGAGCCGTACGAGGTCGCCCGGCAATTCGCGTCGCTCGACCATCTCTCGGGCGGCCGGGCGGCGTGGAATGTCGTGACCTCGTGGGACGCCTTCACTGGCGAGAACTTTCGCCGCGGGCCGTTCCTCCCGCGCGAGCTCCGCTACGCGCGGGCACGCGAGTTCCTCCAAACCGCCCGGGAACTTTGGGACGCGTGGCAGGACGACGATGTCGTGGCAGATGCGGCGACGGGTCGGTTCCTGGCCCGCGCCGACGCCGGATGGTTCGAACACCTCGGTGCCCAGTTCGGCATCTCCGGGCGGTTCAACGTTCCACGGAGCCCGCAGGGCCATCCGGTCATCTTTCAGGCCGGTGACTCGGACGAGGGTCGAGAGTTCGCCGCCGCCGAGGCCGACGCGATCTTCTCTCGGCATGGCTCTCTGTCGGCCGGCAAGCTGTTCTGGGCGGACGTGAAGCGGCGGCTCGCGCGATACGGGCGGGTGCCGGACGATCTCAAGATCCTCCCTGCTGCGACGTTCGTCCTCGGCGACACGGACGTCGAGGCAGAGGAGCGTGCCGCCGCGGTCCGCCTCCAACAGGTGAGCCCGCGAACCGCCATCGCCTTTCTCGAGCGGGTGTGGAATTGTGATCTGTCCTCGTACGACGTCGACGGTCCGCTCCCGGCGTTCGATCCGGCACCGATCGCGGGGTATGCGCAAGGCCGGGCCAACGCGCCGGAGAACCCTCTCGCCACGGCAAGGGAGTGGCGGCAGCTCGCTGAAGCCGAGGGACTCTCGATCCGCGAGCTGGTCATCCGCGTCACGGCTCGGCAGTCTTTCGTCGGCGCCCCTCGGACCGTCGCCGAGCTGATCGACCGATTCGTGCAGGAGGACGCGGCCGACGGTTTCGTCCTCGTGCCGCACCTCACGCCCGGCGGTCTCGACGAATTCGCAAAGACGGTTGTCCCCATCCTTCAAGAACGTGGCGTCTTCCGAGCCGAGTACGAAGGGACGACGCTGCGCGACCATCTCGGTCTGCAACCGGCTCGTGCGCTCGGCTCCCCCACTTTGCTCTCGGCGCCATGACCGAGATTCCCCTCGGTGTGCTCGACCTTGTCCAGATCGCGTCAGGTCAAGATGCATCGCAGGCGTTGCGACAGTCCGTGGATCTCGCTCGCCGAGCCGAGGCGCTCGGCTACGCCCGGTACTGGATCGCGGAGCACCACCTCAACCCCGGAGTGGTCGGGAGCTCGCCCCCACTGGTCATCGGACTGATCGCGGGCGCCACCGAGCACATCCGGGTTGGATCCGGTGGAATGCAGATGGGGCATCGGACCCCACTCTCGGTGGTCGAGGAATTCGGTCTCCTCGATGCTCTCCATCCGGGCCGGTTGGACCTCGGCCTGGGTCGCTCAGGTGGACGCAGTTTCCTCGCCAAGCGCGCGGATCAGAACGGATCGGGCCGCGAGCACGCGGCTGCTGAGGAGATCGTGGGCGCCGCGAGCGGCGCGCGCAGCCAGTCGGGGGACGCAGGAGCCGCGTCCACGCGCGTCGTCGAGGGAGTGGTGATCCCTTCGCGCTTCTCACCAGTCGGGCTGGCTCGCTCACCTCGGTACCGCGCGAGTCTCGACCTCTTGCAACAACCGGGGGCGGAGACGCCGCCGTACCGCGATCAAGTTCGAGACGTGCTGGACCTCCTCGGGAACGGGCACCGCTCGCCGGAAGGAGTGCTGCTCCGCCCGGTACCCGGCCACGGTGCCTCGGTCGAGGTCTGGGTGCTCGGCAGTGGGGCCGGAGAGAGTGCGCAAGCTGCCGGAGAGCTCGGGCTTCCGTTCGCAGCGAACTATCACGTGAGTCCCGCGACCGTACTCGAAGGTGTTGCCGCGTACCGGAGCGCGTTCCAACCGTCGCGTCACCTCGATCGCCCCTACGTTCTGGTGTCGGCTGATGTCGTGGTCGCCGAAGACGACGCCACCGCCCGCCGGCTTGCCTCCGGCTACGGCCTGTGGGTGCGCAGCATCCGCACCGGTGAAGGCGCGATCCCCTTCCCCAGCCCAGCACAGGCAGCACGTCACCACTTGTCCGACGCTGACCGTGCCCTCGTAGCCGACCGTGTGGAGACCCAGCTCGTTGGGGGACCGGCGACGGTTGTCGAGAGACTCCGGGCGCTCGCCGACGCTACCGGAGCAAATGAGCTCCTCGTCACGACGATGACGCACCGTCACCTCGACCGGGTGCGCTCGTACGAGCTGCTCGCCCAAGCATGGCCCGTCGCAAGACGCGTCCCTGATCCGATGGGACCTCGCGCGGCGAGCCTTTCCTCCACCACGCACACCTGAGAAGGAGCACGATCAACCATGCCGGTACGCGTCCACTGGTTCCTACCCACTTCAGGTGACGGCCGCAACGTTGTTCCCGGAGCCGGTGGACACGGGCGTGCGCCAAGCCTCGACTACCTGGCACAGGTGGCGAGGGCCGCCGACCAGCTCGGTTTCGACGCTGTGCTGACGCCGACCGGCACCTGGTGCGAGGACGCGTGGATCGTCACGGCGGCCCTCAGCCAGCACACGACGAACCTGCGCTTCCTCGTCGCCTTCCGACCGGGGATCACCAACCCGACCTTGGCGGCGCAGCAAGCGTCGACCTTCCAGCGCCTGACCGGAGGCCGGCTGCTGATCAACATCGTCACGGGCGGCGACGCCGACGAGCAGCACCGGTTCGGCGACTGGCTCTCCCACGACGAGCGGTACGAACGCACGGGCGAGTTCCTGACCATCCTGCGGGGCGCATGGAGCGGTCAGCCCATCGACTATGAGGGCACTCACTATCGCGTCGACGGGGCGGTCGTGGTCGAGCCTCCCAACCCAGTACCTCGGGTCTTCTTCGGTGGCGCTTCACCCGCCGCCGAGGACGTGGCCGCTCGGCACGCCGACGTCTACCTCCTGTGGGGGGAACCGCCAGGCATGGCACGCGAACGGATCGAGCGCATGCGGCGTAAGGCAGGGCAAGCCGGCAGGGAGCTCCGCTTCGGCATGAGGCTCCACGTGATTGCGCGCGATACCGAGAAGGAAGCTTGGCACGAGGCCGATCGACTGCTCGACGCGCTCGACCCGAGCCTCGTCGAGGCGGTGCAAGAAGTGCAGGCGTCGACCGAGTCGGTTGGACAACAGCGGATGACCGCGCTGCACGGGGGCCGGCGCGACAAGCTCACGGTCAGCCCGAATCTTTGGGCCGGCATAGGTCTGGTGCGCTCCGGTGCCGGCACGGCCTTGGTGGGGAGCCACGCGCAGGTGGCGGAGCGTCTCCTCGAATACCACCAGCTTGGTCTCGACGAATTCATCCTCTCGGGTCACCCCCACTTGGAAGAGGCCTACGCCGTGGGTGAGGGCGTGCTGCCGCTGCTTGCGTCCCCCGGCACCCCCCGGCCGAGATCCGAGCTCTCCGCCCGGCGGCTACGGTATCGGACCGGCCGTCCCGAGCTCGTGGACTGTGCCGTGCCGCAAGGGGAGGGCTCGTGATGCTGGTCGCGTCGGACAAACTTCTTCTCGACGGGTCGTTGTCGCTGACGGTCTCCGAGGCCAAGGCGGGGGAGACCGTGACCGTGCATGCCCGCATGCAGACGGGTGACGGGAACACCTGGCGGAGCGAGGCGGCGTATCGGGTGGAGGACGACGGCACCGTCGAGGTGGCGAGCGCCGAGTCCCTCGGCGGCAGCTACGAGGGCGCAGACTCGAACGGGCTCCTCTGGTCGCTCGCCCCCGAGGACCTCGCCTCGGCCCAACAGCGGGACGTTGCCGACGCGGTCAAGCCCCTGCGCGTGGAGCTCTCAGCCAGCTCAGGCGGCCAGGATCTGGGCGAGGCCGAGGTGACGATCCAGCTGCTCCCGACCGGCGTGACTCAGATTCCGGTTCGCGATGGCGGCTTCTTCGGGGAGCTGTTCGTCCCGCCCGGCGAGGGCCCCTTCCCGCCCGTTCTCGTCTTCGGCGGCTCCGACGGGGGGCTCGGGCCCCGCAGCCTCCGGAGCGCGGCGTTCTACGCCGGGCACGGGTACCTCGCCTTCTCCGTCGCCTACTTCGCCGCTCCGGGGCTCCCCGAAGAGCTGGTGGACATCGAGCTCGAGTACTTCGAGCGCGCGCTCAGGTTCTTGACGTCGCGTCCGGAGTCGAGCGGGCCACCGGCGGTGATCGGCACCTCGCGTGGGGGCGAGCTTGCGCTCCTGCTCGGGTTGTACCTGGGCGTCGACAGGGTCATCGCCAACGTCCCGAGCCCGATCGTGCACGCCGGCATCACGAAGGCGCCGGATGGATGGCTCTCGAACGTCCCCGCCTGGCGCTACGAAGGCCGTCCGATCCCGTACCTCTCGCACACAGACGGGAAGCTGTACATGGTCGACGGGGCGATCGCGTGCACGCCCACGTACCTCGACTGCCTGGACGACTGGGACCGGGTGGAAGCGGCCATGATGCACCTCGAAGACAGCGGTGCCGCAGTGCTCCTGCTCTCCGGGGCAAGAGACCCGATGTGGCCGTCTGCGCTCTACTCCGAGCTCGCCATGACGCGTCTCCGGCGCCGTCAAGACGGCAGGCAGCGTCATGTCATGTTCCCCGGAGCGGGTCACGCCCTCGTGCCCCCCGTGCTGCCGGCCACGATGACCGTCGTCCGGCACGAGCAGGGGGGCGAGCTCGTCCATCTGGGAGGGATCCCGGCTGCCAACGCCGCCGCCGGACGGCGGGTGTATGCGGAGACGCTCCGCGCGCTGGCGGGGGAGCACACAGAAGAAGGTTGGACGTGACCGTACGCGGGCGACGGGACCCGTGACCACGATCGACCACCTCGGATACCTGACGGCTGACGCAGCGAGGCTTCATCCGGAGAGACCTGCACTCGCCCAGGATGGCCTTGCGCCCAGCTACGCCGAGCTCGACGAGCGGGCCGACCGAGTGGCCGGCTGGCTGGCGGAGCACGATGTCGGGACGGGCGATCGGGTCGGGCTCCTGTGGGAGAACGACGTCAGATACGTGGAGGCGTTCCT
>JASHYA010000204.1 GCA_030043315.1 Acidimicrobiales bacterium | reverse complement strand
AGCCGACCCCCCGCACGGTCTGGACGATCGCGCCGGCGGGGCCGAGCTTCGCCCGCATCCTCGCCACGTGCACGTCGATCGTGTTGGACCCGACCGCGTCCGCCTCGTCGTCCCAGACGCCGACGGCAAGGGCGCGGCGGTCGACGACCGATGGCCGACGGCGGAGCAGGAGCTCCAGGATGGCCAGTTCGCGGGCGGTGAGCGGCACGAGCTCGCCGTCCCGCCGCAGCTCTCGCGTGGCAGGGTCGAGCTCGAGGTCCCCGGCCCGCAGCACCGGATCGAGCGCCACCGCGGGCCGGCGGAGGAGCGCCCGCAGCCGCGCCAGCAGCTCGGCGAGCTCGAACGGCTTCACGAGGTAGTCGTCCGCGCCCGCGTCGAGGCCTTCGATCCGGTCGGCGGTGGCGTCCCGGGCCGTGAGCATGAGGATCGGCACCTGCTTGCCCGCGCGCCGTGCGGCGCGGATCACCTCCACGCCGGTTGCGCCGGGCATCCGCCAGTCCATCACCACCGCGTCGTAGGCGAAGCTCCGCAGACAGACGAGCGCGCGCTCGCCGTCGGGCACCGCGTCGACCGCGTACCCGTTGCGCCGCAGCGCACGCTCCAGGACCGACCGCAGGCCCGGGTCGTCCTCTGCGACCAGGAGCCGCACGAGGGCGATGGTACCGGCCGTGCCGTCCTCCGGCGCTTCGGCGACCCGGCGCTTCGGCGACCCGTCGACCAGCGGCTCCGGCGGCGGTTCGTCTCTTCTCCGCGACCGGACCGGAGGTAGCCTCTAGCCGTGACCGTCGTGAACGATGCCGTTCGCGGCAGCTCGTCGATCGAGGTGCGGAGCCTCACGAAGCGGTTCGGACCCGTCACCGCGGTCGACGACCTGAGCTTCACCGTCGAGCCGGGGCGGATCACCGGGTTCCTCGGGCCGAACGGCGCCGGGAAGACCACGACGCTGCGCATCCTGCTCGACCTGGCGATGCCCACCTCGGGGAGCTGCGCGATCGGGGGCCGTCGCTACCGCGACATCACCGACCCGGCGCGTCACGTCGGTGCGGTGCTCGAGGCCACCAACTTCCACCCGTCGCGTCGCGCCCGGGCGCACCTCCAGATGATGGCCATCGCCGGCGGTCTCGACGTGTCGCGCGTCGACACGGTGCTCGAGCTCGTCGGGCTCACCGCCGATGCGCGCCGCAAGGTGGGCGGGTACTCGCTCGGCATGCGCCAGCGCCTCCAGCTCGCGGGTGCGCTGCTCGGGGACCCGAGCGTCCTCATCCTCGACGAGCCGTCGAACGGCCTCGACCCCCAGGGGATCGCGTGGCTGCGCGACCTCCTCCGGCACCTCGCCTCGCAGGGACGGACGATCCTCGTCTCCTCCCACCTGCTCGCCGAGATGGCCCAGACGGTCGACGACGTGGTGATCGTCTCGAAGGGGAAGTTGCGGGCGCAGGGGCCGCTCTCGATCCTCACGGCCCAGGCGCAGTCCTCGATGCGGGTGCGCACCCCCGAGGTCGACCGGTTGAGCGCGATCGCACGCGGGGCGGGCTACTCGCCGAGGCCGCTCGGCGGCGACTCCCTGCTCGTCGACGGGGCCACCCCCGAGGCGCTCGGACCGCTCATCGCCTCGAACGGCGTCGTCGTCTACGAGCTCGTCCAGGTCAGCCAGGACCTCGAGAGCCTCTTCCTCGAGCTCACCACATCGATGACCGTCCCCGGTCCGCCGCCACCTGCCGAGATGGCCCGCCGATGACATCCCTGGCGCGCCTCGTGCGTGCGGAGCTGTACAAGTTCCGGACGACGCCCGGTCCCTGGGTCTGCCTCGGGGTCGTGGTGCTGTTGACGGGGCTCGGGGTCACGACGTCGTTCATCGTCGGCACACACGGCGTCGTGCACTTCACCGCGCCGACGACCACGGCCGGACTGCGGCGCCTCATGGGCGCCGGCTACACGGCCGCGATCGTGATGGCGCCCGTCCTCGGCGTGCTGTGCATCACCACCGAGTACCGCCACCGCATCCTCACCGCGACGCTCCTGCTCCACCCGCGTCGTCCGGACGTCCTCACCTCCAAGGTGCTCGCGTCGGCGATCTGGGGAGTCCTCATGGGCGTGGTGTCGTTCGTCATGATCGCGGCCATGGGCATCCCTCTCCTCGTCACCGAGGGAGGCTCCGTCTCGCACTTCCTGCACCAGGTCGGTCCGGTGGTGCCGGGCATGCTCGCCGCGTACCTCCTCCTCGCCGTCTACGGGTTGGGCGTCGGCACCCTGGTGCGCAACCAGATCGCCGGCGTGATCCTCGCCATCGGGCTCAGCCTGGTGCTCGAGCCCATCATCGTGGCGATCTTCAGCTCCCTCGCGCACATGGACGTGAACTTCCTTCCCAACCGCGCGACGGAGGCGGTGGCGGGCAGCCTCGCGGCTCGCGGCGCGGGTGGCGCGACATCCGCGACAGCCCCCAACACGCTCCTCAGCTGGTGGCTCGGCGCAATCGCCCTCCTGTTGTGGGGCATCGGGACCGCGACCGTCGGCTACTTCACGACCTTCCGTCGCGACGTCACCTGAGCCGTACCGGTCGCCGGTGCGGACTCGACGTCCCGGGCACGCCGGCTGACGCCCTGCGCACACCGGCTCACGAGAATTCCAGCGTCTCGAACGGCGGGCACTCCACCACCGT
>JASHYA010000203.1 GCA_030043315.1 Acidimicrobiales bacterium | reverse complement strand
ATCGGGCTCGGCTTTGCGATCCCGGCGGATCTGGCGATCGACGAGGCCCACGAGATCATCGCCACCGGCCGGGTGGCCCACGCCTACTTGGGGCTCGTCGCCGCCCCGGTCTCCCCCGAGGCCGCCAGCGTCTCGGGGGTGGCAGAGGGGCTCGTCGTGAAGGCCCTCGACCCGGGGGGGCCCGCCCAGGCGGCGGGGCTGGCCACCGGGGATATCATCACGGCGATCGACGGGGTCCCGGCCACGAGCACCACACAGCTCGTGGTGCTCACGCTGCGCAAGCGGCCCGGCGACGTCGTCGAGGTCGGCTACGAGCGTGACGGCGTGAAGAGGACGGCGCACATCACCCTCGGCACCCAGCCGCCCGGGACCTGAGGCTTCGCCCTCGGACCGAATTCGCCACTCTGCCGAGGTGAACTCGGGTGCAATCATCGGGGAGTGACCGAGCTCCTTCTCGCCGACGCCACTGAGGAAGACCGGCCCCGACTCTTCGAGATCTTCGCCGACGTGGTCGAGCGGGGCGACGGATACCCCGAATCACCACCTCTGCGGCCCGATCGGTTCGCTGCGAGCTGGGTCGACCCGCCCGTCGTCGTGGTAGGGCGTCTCGCCGGTGAGGTCGTCGGCGCGTACTACCTGAAGCCCAACTACCCGGGCCGGGCTGCGCACATCGCCAACGCCGGCTACATCGTGGCGAAGGATCGTCGCGGAGGAGGGATCGGGCGACAACTTGTCGAGGCCTCGATCGTCCGCGCGCACAGGGCCGGGTTCGACGCCATCATGTTCAACCTGGTCTTCGAATCGAACCCGGCCCGGCCACTCTACGAGCGCCTCGGCTGGCGCGAGATCGGTCGTGTGCCGAGAGGGGTGAACGACGAGCCCGCAGTGATCTATTGGCGGGACGTCTGATCCTCCTCCTTCGCGATCCGGTGCCTCCGGGGCGACGGTTCCACCGTCACTGCCGACGGTGCCGCACCCTAGGGTCGACGTCCCCTTGCCCGGAAGGCAGTGGTCGCTGCAACGGCGATGACGGCCGCGAGCCGGTCTCGCAGGCAACGCACCTTGGCGCGGTGCCCGCGCCCACACCCCTGCCCGTGGGTGTGAACATCTCCGTGTGGCACGCGTCCTCGCGGTCGTGGTCCTCTTGTGCGCCGTTGCCTTCGTCGTGGTCCAGCTCCTGCGACCCGTGCCATCGGTGCGGGCGACCGCGAGCATCGTGGCAGCCCGGATGCCCGGCACGCCGGTGCCATTGGCCTGGCCGTCCCAGGGCGAGGCGGCCATCGGGGTGGAGGGTGTCGGCGTGCTCGCCGACCATGGGGCCCAGACCGAGACGCCCCTCGCCAGCTTGGGCAAGATGATGACGGCCTACGTCGTGCTGCGGAGCCACCCGCTCGCACCGTCAGGGAGCGGTCCGGCGATCACCGTCACCGCGGCAGACGTGGCCAATTACAAAAGGGACCTGGCGGCGGGTGATTCAGTGGTGGAGGTCCGCGCGGGTGAGCGGTTGACCGAGATCCAGGCACTCGAGGCGCTGCTCATCCCATCCGGCGACAACATCGCCACACTCCTCGCCGAGTGGGATGCCGGCAGCGTGCCCAAGTTCGTGGCGCAGATGAACGGCGAAGCGAAACGACTGGGCCTCGCGGACACGCACTACTCCGACACCAGCGGGGTCGCCGTAGGCACGGAGAGCACCGCGGCTGACCAGGTCCAGCTGGCGCTGGCCGCCATGCGGATCCCGGCCTTCGCCAGCGTGGTCGGAATGGCGCAGGTGACACTGCCAGTCGCCGGGTTGCAGTACAACGTGGACTCCCAACTCGGTACTGACGGGATCATCGGCATCAAGACCGGCTTCACGACCGCCGCGGGAGGCTGCTTCGTGTTCGCTGCCACCCCCGTCATCGGCGGGACCAAGACCACCGTCGTCGGTGCCGTCCTCGATCAGACGGCGACGCCAGCACATCCGAGCGCCATCACAGATGCCTTCACGGCCTCGAGGGCCTTGCTCACCAGCGCAGATCGCACTCTCGAACGCGCGACCGTCGTGCACGAGGGCGTCGCCATGGGCCACCTCGACGCGCCGTGGGCCGCGGCGATCGGGCTCGACGCGACGCGTTCGATCACGTTGACCGGTTTCCCGGGACAGTTGGTGGAGACTGACGTGACCGTGCCTCACCGGATCACCGCCCCGGTCGCCGCCGGTCACGAACTGGGTTCCGCATGGGTGGCTATCAGTGGTGCGCGGCCGACGTTGCGTGAGCAACTGGATCTCGTCACCTCTCGGCCCCTGCCCTCGGCGACGCTCGCTTGGCGCCTCACTCGGCTCTGACCGCTCTTGGGGCCGCGCTGCTCGTGCCCCGTCGATGTTCTTACACAGTGTCGGAGCCAGACGGTTCGGGTTCGTCACACGGTCAGCTCCAGCGCTTTGTTAGTCTTTGCGCGTGAAGGGGGCGGCGGTCCTTCGCAAATCGGGCTGGTCTACGGCGCTCGTGGTGGGAGCGGTGTTCGGGCTCGTCCCAGGGTGGTCGGCCTCGGCATCCGGGCAGACGCTGCGGTCGTCGGAACCCATTTCCTCATCGCAACGGTCGTCCCCGTCGCAACCGTCGTCGTCGGCATCCTCGCCTCCCGCCTGGCCGGTCGTTTCTTCTCCGAACGCCGGCGCCGTCGACATCCTCGCCGGCGTCTCCTGCGTCTCCTCCAGTTTTTGCATGGCTGTCGGCACGTACACCAAGACGGTGAGCTCTGCGGACCTTGCGCTCTTCGAGGAGTGGGACGGCGAGCAGTGGTCGATCATCCCTGGATCGCCCGATGCCCCCGACGCGGTGCAGATGACCGCCATCTCGTGTGCCTCCGACGACTTGTGCCTGGCCGTCGGCACGGTGGATCAGACCGACATCGTGACCGAGCGTTGGGACGGGAAAGCCTGGTCCCTCGTGCCCAGCGTCGACCCGTCCGGCTCGTACATCGCCGTCGGCGTGAAGGGCCTCGCGTGCACCACGAGCGGTACCTGCGTAACCGTGGGGGACGTCCTGGGCGGTGGCCGCTACAAGACCTTCATCGAGTCCTGGCACGGGTCGTGGGTGATTGAGCCCAGCCCCGACCCTGGTCCGTACGCGGTGTTGACGAGCGTGGCTTGCACGACCAACGGTGGCACCCTGTGCGTCGCCGGCGGAGAGTACGGCCAATCCGAAGCCGCTACCACCCACGCCTTCCTCGCCGCCTCCCACGGCTCCGGCTGGTCGGTCGCCACCACGGTCGACGCGATCCCCGCCAACGCCAGCACTTTCAGCGGGGTGTCGTGTAGCTCCGACAAGCAGTGCGCCGCCGTCGGAACCTACGACGTGGCGGGGGGTGGAGGGTACCTCCTCGACGACAACTGGAACGGCTCGGCCTGGAAACTCTTCTACGGCTCGAGGCCCACCGCCGTCGACGTGTCGTGCCTGTCTGCGACCAACTGCGACGACCTCGGGACTTCGGGTTACATATGGAACTGGAACGGGTCCAGTTGGACACAGGTCAGCGGGTCGCAGTCGGGCGGCAGCACCTACTTCTCGTTGTCGTGCGCGCCCGGGCTGTGCGTCGCCGTCGGCGACGCCGAGAACCACGGCGCCACCGAGACCTCGGTAGAGGAGGGCTGCTCGGCCGCCAGGTCATCCTCCGCCGACCTGGTCGTTGTCGACACCGCGAGCACGCCGAGCTGCGATCTCAACGTCAGCGTCAAGGCCATCGCCGGCGGGCAGGCAGGGCTGGGATGGTACGCCCCGGGCAAGAAGCCGCTCTTCTACGGCACCAAGGGCGGGAGCCAAACGGAGGCGACCCGATGTGTGTCGGGGTGCATCGACCTGCTCATCAAGGTCACCGATCCCAACCACCTCGTCGATGGCAAGCCCAAGGGGGTCGGCGACGCCGACGTGGACGTCTCGGTCACCCCGGTGCCCGCTGCCTCC
>JASHYA010000202.1 GCA_030043315.1 Acidimicrobiales bacterium | reverse complement strand
GAGCTTCCCTCCGACGAAGGAGACGCCGACGTCGACGACGGTCGCGCCCGGCTCGATCCACTCGGCTCGCACCAGATGGGGGCGGCCGGCGCAGGACACGACCAGCTCCGCAGCTCGGCACGTCTCGGCCAGGCCGTCGTCGTCGGGGTCCACCACGGTGACCGCGGCGCAGGCCTGACCGCCGGCGCCTTGCGGGGTGGCCAGCATGAGGGTCAGGGGAAGGGCGAGCAGCGCGTCCCGGCCGATGACGACGGCGCGCCGACCCGCAAGTTGGACCCCGTGGTGCCCGAGCAGGTCCAGGACGCCGGCAGCGGTGCACGGCCGGTGGCCGGGGGCGCCCCACACGAGCCGGCCCAGAGACGAGGTGGTCATCCCGTCGACGTCCTTGTCGGGGTCGATGCGGGACGCCGCGCCGAGTACGTCGAGATCCGCGGGGAGCGGGAGCTGCAGCAGGATGCCGTGGACCGACGGGTCGGTCGAGAGGGCACAGAGCTCCTCTTCAACCCCGCGCTGGGACACCGAGCTCGGGAGGCGGACGCCCCGCACGGACACGCCGACGTGCTCGGCCGCCTCGTGCTTCATCGCCACGTAGCGGGCGCTCGCCTCGTCCTCACCGACCAGCACGGTGGCGAAGGTGATCTGCGGGCGGCCGCAGGCCTCTACCTCCGATCGCAGGGACTCCAAGATCTCGTCTCTGCGGGCCCGCCCGTCGAGGATGACCGCCGGCAACCTAGGAGAGCCCGACGATCTCGCCGTCGGCGTCGAGGTCGATCGAGAAGGCCGCCGGGTTGGTCCCGAGGCCGGGCATCGTGCGGATGTCCCCGCAGATCGGGTAGACGAAGCCCGCCCCGACCGACGCTCGCACCTCCCGGACCGGGAGGGTCCAGCCGGTCGGCGCGCCCTTGAGGGTCGGGTCGGACGAGATCGAGAGGTGAGACTTCGCGATGCACACCGGAAGGTTCCCGAACCCGGCCGCCTCGTAGCGGTCGAGGGCACGGGCCGCTGCGGGCGTGTACGACACGTCCGCGGCTCCGTACACCTTCGTCGCCACCGTGCGGATCTTGTCCCTGAGCGCCATGTCGTCGGGGTACAGCATCTGGAACCCTGAGGGCTCGTCCGCCGCCTCGACGACCGCCTCGGCGAGCTCGGTGGCGCCCGCGCCGCCCTCGGAGAAGTGGTGGCAGACCGCGCTCCGCGCTCCCGCCGAGGTCGCGATCTCCTCGATGGCCTTCCACTCGGACGGGTGGTCCGTCGGGAAGGCGTTGATGGCGACCACCGGGGTGACGCCGTGGAGCTTCACGTTCTCGATCTGCTTGCGCAGGTTGGCACCACCGACGCGCACCTCGTCGGGGTTCTCGGCCAGCAGCGCCTCGGGAAGAGGTCTTCCCGCAACGATGCGGTGGTTGCCCGAGTGGGCCTTCAAGGCCCGGACGGTCGCCACCACCACGGCGGCGTCCGGAGAGAGGCCCGAGTAGCGGCACTTGATGTTGAAGAACCGCTCGGCCCCCATGTCCGCGCCGAAGCCGGCTTCGGTGATGAGGAAGTCGCCGCCCCTGATGCCGATCTGGTCGGCCAGGATCGAGCTGTTGCCGGTGGCGATGTTGCCAAAGGGGCCCGCGTGGACGAGGACGGGGGTGTTCTCCAAGGTCTGGAGAAGGTTCGGCTTGAGGGCGTCGCGCATGATCACCGCCATCGCGCCCGCGCCCTTCAGCTCCTCGGCGGTGACCGGCGTGCCCGAGCTCGTGTAGCCGACGACGATCCGCCCGAGCCGGGAGCGGAGGTCGGGGAGTGAGGTCGCGAGGGCGAAGATCGCCATCACCTCTGACGCGGCGGTGATGTCGAACCCAGTCTGGCGGGTGACGCCGTCCTCGCTCGGTCCGAGGCCGATGACGATGTTGCGCAGCGAGCGGTCGTTGACGTCGAGCACCCGGCGCCAAGTGATGTCGTCCAAGGAAAGCCCCAGGGCGTTCCCCTGGTGGAGG
This sequence comes from Acidimicrobiales bacterium, assembly GCA_030043315.1. GTDB lineage: Bacteria > Actinomycetota > Acidimicrobiia > Acidimicrobiales > RAAP-2 > JAJYVT01. The sequence goes on along the minus strand of JASHYA010000202.1, from coordinate 1,898 downwards.
TGGTTGTCGATGATCGCCGAGAGCAGGTTGTGGGCCGCGGTCACGGCGTGGAAATCGCCGGTCAGGTGGAGATTGAGGATCTCCATGGGCACGACCTGGCTGTAGCCCCCTCCCGCAGCCCCACCTTTGATCCCGAAGGTCGGTCCCATCGAGGGCTGGCGGATGGCGATCGTCGCTTGCTTGCCGACGTGGCGCATCGCCTGTCCCAGTCCGACGGTGGTGGTCGTCTTTCCCTCACCGAGCGGCGTCGGGGTGATGGCGGTCACCACCACGTACCTCGCCTTCGGGCGGTCGGAGAGCTCTTCGAGCGCATCGAGCTTGATCTTGGCGACGCTGGACCCGTAGGGCTCGAGCAGGTGCTCGCCGATCCCCATCGACGCCGCGATCTCGTGCAGGGGTTTCAAGGTGGCGTTGCGCGCGATCTCCAGGTCGGAAGGAAAAGCCATGTCGTGAGGCTACCGCGCGGGTGAAGAGCCGCGACGTCCGTCGCGGGCCTGGGACGGCCCGAGCGCGTGCACCCGAGCGGGTGAACGGGGCTCGGCCGGAGGCCCGTGAGTAGGCTGCGGCGAACCACAACACAGGAGGGCCAAGCCCGTGAGCTTTCTTGGCAACCGCGTCCTACGCAAGGAGGACGCAAAGTTCTTGACCGTCGGCGGCTCGTACGTCGACGACCTCGACCTTCCTTCGGCGTTGTGGGTCGGCTTCCTCCACTCGCCCGTCGCGCACGCGCACGTCAGGATCCTCGACGTGTCGGCGGCGCGGTCGAATGCCGGGGTGGTCGAGGTGCTGACGGGCGCCGATCTCGGGCTTTCTCCGCTCCCTCCCGACCTGCCGATGATCAACCCGCAGATGACGCGCCCCCTTCTGTGCGAGGGCAAGGTCCGGTTCGTGGGGGACCTCGTCGCCGCCGTCGTGGCCGACTCGCGCGTCGCCGCGGCCGACGCCCTCGAGCTGATCGAGGTCGACTACGACCCGCTGCCGGTTCTGGTCGACCCCGAAGAGGCACTGGTCGGCTCGACGCTGCTGTTCGAGGAGGCGGGGACCAACGTCGCCTTCGAGGCGTCGTTCGGCCACGACGAGGCGCTCTTCGACGACTGCGAGGTCGTGGTCAGCCAGCGCATCGTGAACCAGCGGCTCGCACCCTGCCCCCTCGAGGTGCGCGCCGCGGCCGCCCGGGTGGAAGGGGACGGACGGCTCACGGTCTTTGCCTCGAGCCAGGCGCCGTTCGGGCTGCGGGACGCCATCGCCCGAGAGCTCGACCTCGAGCCGAGTGGCGTCCACGTCGTGTCGCCGGACGTCGGCGGCGGCTTCGGCTCGAAGGCGGCCACGTACCCAGAGGAGCTTCTGGTCGCCGCGATCGCGCTGCGGCTGGGCCGCACCGTGCGCTGGACCGAGACGCGTTCGGAGAGCATGGTCTGCCTCGGGCACGGCCGTGCACAGGTCCAGCAGGTGACGATCGGTGGCTCGCGCGACGGTCGGGTCCTCGCCTACCGGCTGGAGATCGTCCAGGACGCGGGTGCCTACCCCGCCATCGGGGCGTTCCTGCCGATGTTCACGCGCATGATGCTCACCGGCACCTACGCCATCGAAAAGGCCGAGTGCGACTTGAGGTCCGTCGTCACGAACACCACTCCGCTCGTGCCCTACCGCGGCGCCGGACGGCCCGAGGCGACCGCCGCCGTCGAGAGGGCGATCGACCTGTTCGCGACGGAGGTGGGGATCGACCCTGCCGAGGTGCGTCGCCGCAACCTCGTGGCGGGCACCGACCCGTTCCCCTACACGACCGCCACCGGTACCGAGTACGACATCGGCAACTACGACGCCGCGCTGGCGCGCCTGCTCGAGGCCTCCGGCTACGCGGAGCTGCGCGCCGAGCAGCTGGCGCGGCGCGAATCGGA